>CACZTP010000004.1 GCA_902784055.1 uncultured Pseudomonadota bacterium | reverse complement strand
GATGGTTTCGAATCTAAGGACATAAATATTGTAATAAGGTTTTTAAAACATGATTGGGATTGTTATTTAACCCAATTCGGCATAATTAACGATATTGAAAATAAAATATATATAGGTAAAAAATGTAAACACGCAATAACTGAAACAATTAAAAGCGTTATTAGCCAGGTAAAAATAAAAGAAATTGCTCCAGGTCGAATTGCACGGTTTGTTACAAAGCAATACAAAAGGCGTCGCACCGCTGGTATCATTGCTCGTTTTGTTGCAAAACAATACAAAAAGCATAGCGCTGCAACAAAAATAAACAGCAGGGTCAAAGGTTATCTTGCTAGAAAAAAGATTGATAAAGAATTCTTCGAAATAAGCCCGCCACAATGTAGTAAAGAAACTGATATTCTCCACTTTTTTTCGGATATAATAAACGAAAAACCTCATTCAAAGAACGATTTTGATTTTGAATCAAGATATGGATACACTGATGAAGAAATATACGACAGATTGATTGATGCGTCGGAAACGAAAAAAGCAACAGATATTGAACGAATTGTTAATAAAGCGTTTCAAATTTGGAAAGATTTTTACAAGGGAAAAACTGAGAATGTATCGAAAAAAGAATTCCTCGGAGAGTTTTGTTTTATATTAGACAAATTTCCTAAAAAGGATTGTCAAGTATTTACCAATGATGGTTTAGACTTTGATTATGACAAATATGGGGCGATCTTGGGAAATTTGGTTTTATACAATTGCAACTTACTCAGAAGTAAAGATTTGTTACATTTATTAAAAAGACACGCAGGCATAGAATTAAACAATTCTGACAAACGAGAATCTTTGAAAAAAGTTCTCCAAAAAATAACCTACAGAAAACTATGCCGTGAAGATAAAATGTACAAGTTAATGTCAGCATCAGTCCATGAAATCGATTGTATTGAAAATACAGACGATATTAAAAAAATGAAAAAAAACATATTTAATTACTTACACACATTCAAAAGTAATTTGTTTAGCGAAGTAAAACATATTGATGAGTTGCATTCCAAAGCGTTAAATAAATCTAAAGATTTAAAAAAGATAGTAGATACGTGGATATCTATTTGCGAGGGGGACGAAAAAGACTTACGTGATAGGGATCTTTGTGCGAAAAAGCAGATTTGTACTCGATATTATAACCTTGTTCAAGAATTTGTTAAAATATTCAAATTTGAAGCAATGGCGTTCCAAACTAATAAGAAAACTAGTGGTAAACTCGTATCTGTATTAGATATATTTATTACTTATTGGAAAAAGTATCAAGCTGAAAGAAACGGCAGACTGCCCCTTCTATCCAAGAATTATGTCAGATTACTCTTGGCAGCACGTACTTTTGTTCGCCTTTCATCAATATTTACACAAAATATATCTGATGATGGTATATACGACTACATACCAAAATTTGACGAAGAAATTGAAAATGTATTATCACTCCCGCCAATAGCTAGTAAGGAATTTAGTTTTTCAACTTGGGCAGATATTCTAATAGACTTTCGAAAAAATTGGGCGTTTAGCAACTTTGATCTCTGTACGTTAAAATCTTTATCGTTACACTTTGTCAAGAAGGCAAACAGTTCTATGCTCAAGTTTAAAAAACAACCATATAAAATCTCATTAGATCTTATTAGCACTACGAACAGATTGATTAAGATAAGGTGTGATTTAGGGACAGTTTCAGCTCAAGAAATCAACACGGCATATAGTGCGTTAGACTCAGTGTTTGATTGTTTAAACCTTGACAGCGATATCAATCATTTACCCGAATTTTATAAAGTCGTTTGCCAATGGCCCCCTAAAAAAAACGTAACGGAACAACAAATTCGTTTTTATATATATTCACTCATAAAAATTGCAAAGAATTGTAATGTGCCTTTATTCGATATTGCTAAAGTACATGATATACTCACTTGTTTTGGTTTCGAAAAAAATAAATCATTATATCTGCGATTAGAGAATTTGACTTCTAAGAATGTAAAGGAACTTATAACTAAAATATTTAAAAACAAGATATCGTTGGATGATTTTCAAAGGGAGTATTACAAAAGCATCAAAAACAATAATGACATAACAAAACTTTACGACCATGCAAATTCTGCAATAAAAAAAATCTTAGGAGAGGCTTAACGTTTTTAGCGCAAAACAAATTAAAAGTACTGACATATCTGACTGGGCAAGTACATCCATGTCGCTTGATATATTTTATAGAGGTAAATGATTTTGCAAACCCACGAATTGTTCTATTAAAAGATCTTGTATTTTTTGTGGTATATTTCCAATTGTATACTTCAATAAAAGTATTCTTTTATGACGAGATTTTTGCCCAGATATTATACTAATGTAAGACTTCGGTAAAGCAAACTCATCAGATATAAACTTAATTAAGTCGATATTAGCTTTATTCTCAACCGGTTTTCCGTGAACCGACATTTTAATAGATATCAATGTAACATCATCATATCGTAACCCTGTTATACATGTTTTAGATGCACCAGGAGTGAGGTATATATTAAAAACAAGCCCATCGGGCCGTTCAGTAAAAATTTTATATAATTGCTTAGAGTTGGATACGTCACGCGTTTTACTGTTCATCGTTTAACACCTGCTTGACTTTACTACAGAGATCTCTAAGAGTAAATGGTTTTTGCATAAAATGAATATTCGGATCCTTATCTAACTCTTGTCTAAACGCATCTTCTGTATATCCAGAAATAAATATAGTTTTAAAACTTGATTTCATTTCATGAAGTTTTTTATTTAAGGATACTCCGTCAATTTTTGGCATTATAACATCAGTAACTAATAGGTCGAAATCATTGCCTTTAGCATGCTCTAAGGCCTCAGTCCCGTTTGACGCTTCTATTATGTTGTAACCCTTATCACGTAATGCTCGTGCCACGAATCGACGTACAGCATCTTCATCTTCAACGAGAAGTATCGTTTCATTACCGCTTAAATCCTTAAATTTAGTGACGCGCTCAGTCCGAACTGACTTAGCTTCCCCCTTATATCGAGGAATGTAAATTTGAAAAGTAGTACCTTTCCCAACTTCTGAGTTTACTATTATATGCCCCCCCATTTGTTTCACTATGCCATAAACAGTTGCAAGCCCTAACCCAGTCCCTGAACCAGTACCGTTTTTGACATCAGTAATTTTTCGGGTAAAGAAAGGCTCAAATATACGTTTAACCGTTTCCTTATCCATACCACACCCAGTGTCTGTTACCTCAAGTAATACATAATCACCTGCCGGTGCAATATCGTCAAAACATTTAAAATTCCTATCAGAATAAAAATTACGCGTCTGTATAGTAAGAACTCCTTTACCATGCATTGCGTCACGAGCGTTAGTTGATAGATTCATTACAACTTGTTCAAATTGGCTATTATCTATTTTTACAGCCCAAAGGTCAGTTCCGTGATTTACTCGAAAATCAATATTAACCCCAATCAAACGTTTTATTAATAATGATATGTCCATTAAGGAGTCAGTGATAGATACAACTTGAAGGCTTAACGTTTGTTGGCGGGAGAATGCAAGCAATTGCTTTACCAGATTTGCGGCTCTTGTAGCATTTTGTTTTATCTGAATAATATCGTCGTATGACGGATCGTCTGGAACACAACGGTGTAATAACAAATCACAGAATCCTATCATTGCAGTCAATAAATTATTAAAATCGTGAGCAATGCCACTTGCAAGCTGTCCCACGGCTTGGATTTTTTGTGACTGTACAGATTGCTGTTCAACTAGTTGTTGATTTGGTAACTCAATAAACTGCAATAATATCTGTTGAGACGCTCGCAAATGTGTATGAAAAACTTGAACTTGTTTATCATTACTAGAACAACAATTGAACACAACATCATCAAGAGGGTTGCGTAATGTTAAAAACTGATTTAGCGTTTTTTTCTCGTCGTATTCTTTAAAATACTCCTTTATATTACTACGCATTTCTATTGATTTATTATTGTTGACAAAATTTACAAAAGCAGGATTTTTTGACTTTATAACACCATCATTACTTACAATAACCGAAGGAACCGTTGACGCAGTAAATGTATCTACTAATTTATCAGATACCTTCCGAGGTTCATTAGAAACTTCTGACATTTTTAAAACAAGTAACGGTTGCATTGAAGAAAAAGACATCAAAGGCGGTTTAATAAGAAATATGGGTGTGTCTGGAAAGTTTTTTGATTTTAAAGCAACACGTAATGGCTCATTATAAACTCTACTCATTTCAAAACTGTCAATATATTCCGTAATCTGAGTTCCTATCACTTTGTCTTTACTCATGCGTAAATAACCAGAAAAAGTTATATTACAACCCAAAATTTTGCCCTGTTTATCTATGTAAAAAATCCCTATAGGAAGATTATCTATAAACGACTCAAGTTTCTTGTAGTTTCGTTGTACTTCTTCAGCATGAGAGTAATATTGAGTAATTTCAGACAGAATAACTACCGTGAGAACAGTACCAGTAAACGATTTATTACTATCAAATGAATACACAGATGCCATAACATTCTTTGGTTCTTTACCTCGACCACTAAGCAGTACTTGGCAATTACAACTTGTATCAATTGCTTTAAGGAGGGTTTTTAGCTCAATATTTACAGCAAGTTCTGATCTCAATCTTTCTATAAAATCGTCCTGACTTTTGTATATAAGCGGATGGGTAGAATACACAATATCACAATCTTCGTTAAAAGCTATTACTATATTATTTCTTGCAATTGCAAGTGAAACAGAACGAACTATATCTAGATAATAATTAATTGATTTATATTGTTTGCGATAAAATATACATAGAATAACAGCAACAATAAGCCCTACTGTCGAACATAAACTTAAAATGGCAAACGAATCAACTGACAGGAAAGTTTTAATATCCGTATACAAGTTTGATAATGCCATAATTATTAGTTAATTATTTACATCATATATTGCATTGTAACATGCAGTTCGTTAATTTTTGCTATGTCGAATTGTGCGTTAAAACATAGTTAATAAGGTCTGTTTTACTTTCACAACCAAAACGCTCATTGTAGTAAAACATATTTCTCAAAACACTTTTTATATATAAACGTGTTTCTTTTATTGGAATAAGTTCTATAGTCTCAAGAATTGAAAGATTTGTTAAGTTTTGTATACTTTTTCGGTATTTTACTAGATTAACTTCTCCTGCATTGTAAGCGTAAAATACATAAACAAAGTTGTTGTTGTACCTTTTTATAAGTCTATCTAATAAATTTGAACCAAGCTGTAAATTATTATAGGCATTATATAAGTCACGTTTCTTATATGGAATGCCGATTAATTTAGCCTCAGCCTCAGCCGTCTTTGGCATTAGTTGCATTAGTCCTATAGCTCCAGCAGAGCTTTTGGCTCTATGCTTGAAATTGCTTTCTTGTTTTATAATGGAATGCACGGTACTAACAAAACAGCTATTTGAATTTACATCCGTTACCGGAACTAGCTTTTTATAATCTAATTCTTTATACTCAATATTTGTTATATAATGCTGTTTGTCGTAAAACTTATCAATTAATATTTCAAGCTCGCCATTTGATTTTGCCAATTCAGTTAATAAAACTTCTTCATATGGATCTTCTATTTCATCAATAAGTGTGTTATATAAATACTTTCTATATCGGCTATCATTTTCAATGCCTTTTGTCGCAATCAGTACTTGTACGAGTTCTCGTTTATAAAATTTTTCTGCCAAAGCAGGAGGAATATTAATAGTTATATTAAGCTCTGGAGACACACCATTGACAGACATATAATTATTAACTAGTTGTTTCAATCGAATATCACCAAGATACCCATAAAATGTTGAGAAATATTCTGATGCTTTGCGATACCAATCCATGGCTGCTACAACGTCATGCTTATTTGCATACAATTCAGCGAGCCAAAAGGCGTTTTTACTTTTTCTTATATCTTTCCTTGAATACTTGTACGCTTCTTCGTAATGTCTCTGCGCTTGTAAAAAATTTTTAAAAAATTTGTACGAAATAAAACCTAATAACCACTCGATACGCGCTTTATTATCATCATCTATATTTTTCGGGTATTTTAACGCAACATTATATGCAAGTTCAGGCTTTCCAGCTCGTAACATGTTATATGCTATATATCTACGTTTTTCAAAATACTGCTTATAAGCAAAAAAGCCATCTTCTCCATAATCTGTTATATTCATAATTCTTGCCACATCCAAATCTTCACCTTTTTTTATAAGCTTTTCAATGTATTTATAACGTTCAGACGCATCGTATAACATGTTTTTACTAAAATTTAAATCACTATTAATTGCGTCATCAATGTATTGTAAGATCTCAGTATCAGATATGATATTCTTCATAGCTATTAGTTGTCTTGTGTTATTCTTGGACGTTAAATATTTCACACGTTGTGCATCATCAATAGTGTTCAGATATTGTCCATATTTTTCTTTAAATTGCAAAACGTATTCTGGTTCAAGATTTTGAAATACATATGTCTGTTTTATATATTTTTCCGCTATCTGCTTATTATTACGTAATAATGCATCAATGTATGCCTCAGTTCCCTCCTTTGTACTGGGTGGATATTTTTTAAACCACTCTATTACTGTCACGTCTGTGATAGTTGGATCATCGTTTATATGACGTTCGGCATTTTTAACGCTTTGGTCGAATAATGCCCAATGTGGATTATCATTAAAAAAATCAAAAACTTCTTTTGCATGTGAAGTATCATCTATAATCCTCCGCCAGTTATTATACTTTTTTAGTATCTCTGAATTATCATTTTGTTTCAAATTACTGCTCGCTTGCTTATCAGATACATCATTATTAGGTGTCCTAAATTCATTGAAGGATGTTTTTTTCTGCTCGTTATAACCTGGACTACTATTTTCGGACGAACTAAAAGCTCCATGTTCAACGCAGTAAATGATCCCGTAACATATCGCAAAAATAACTACTTTTTTTGGCGCCACTTATTGCTCCGATAATGGTTAAACCATTCTTAATTGAAGATTATTAATAATTGTTTGCTAATTTTTGATTAAATTTTTAATTTAATTTTTACAAAACATTATTCGCAATATACGAGTCCTTAATTCCGTATTGTACTTTGCTAATTTGAGGCTTGTCAGTTCGGTTATTTGACCACCCACACAGCAATATTCATATTTATTTTCTTTTCTTCGCCGTTAGGAGTAACAACAATTTGGGTATCAGGTTTAAAAGTTGCTTTAGGATTTTTTCCACCATCACGTAAAACATCAAATAATCTTCGTTGAAAATCAGCCAAAACAAGTTGCGTAGGGTTACCATCTAAATTTATTACAGAAGGTTTTTCATGTTCATCAAGCGATGGTAGCATTAGTAAATTATCTCGATTAGTTCCTACTTTCTCTGTCCACTCCTCGTTGTCTGATTGGTTGGAAAAATTTGTTAGGTTTTCAACAATTACACCGACCGAGTTATCTTCACCTTTAACTAACACAGGTTGATCGTTCAGCATTTGTTCAGCCATAGATATTGTCATCTCACCCTGTTCTTTCAACACGGACATTGATTGAACCTCGGAAAAATATGAGAGAAATAACACCGATAACATCGTAGTAACAACATTAAGCAATTTCATAAAATAAGTTATTTAACATCCTCACATAATTATATTAATTCAACAAATATTAAAATTTTGCTAATTTGTTTTTTTTGTAAAAATGCGTTTTTCCAAAATATCTTTCTGTACGATCTTTCATATACGATTATACAGTCTTAACATGACTTACAAAAATTTCTTAGTTAAATGTGTTAAACGACTCATTATATTTAGGAGTAGAAAGTTGCGCCCTTAGTTAATTTAAATCATCTACCATATTTTTAAAATGGATATCCTGAGTGGTAACTGCTTGGGTATTAAAAAAATAAAACTATTTTTAATCGCATTTTTATATTGATAAGGTCTCAAAGAGCAAGTACCACTTATACGTTAGATAAATATATTCAAACGGTTACTTTTAATTATGAATTCATAGATTCAAAAAAGTCATCATTTGTTTTTGAAAGTTTTAGTTTATCAATTAAGAATTCTATCGCATCCACATTGTTCATTTGGCTCAATATCTTGCGGAGAATCCATGTTTTCGAAAGCTTCGATCTATCTTTTATAAGCAATTCCTCTTTTCTCACCCCAGATCTATTTAAATCAATTGCAGGGAAGAGGCGTTTTTCTGCGATTTTTCTATCTAATACGAGGTCAGAATTTCCTGTCCCCTTAAATTCTTCAAAAATAACTTCGTCCATTCGAGAGCCGGTTTCAACCAAAGCTGTGGCAATTATTGTTAGCGAGCCACCCTCTTCTATATTCCTAGCCGCACCAAAAAAGCGTTTTGGTTTTTGTAGGGCATTTGAATCAACGCCACCTGTGAGAACTTTACCTGATGACGGGACAACAGTGTTGTACGCACGGGCAAGGCGAGTTATTGAATCCAATAGAATTACAACATCTTTTTTGTGTTCAACAAGCCTTTTAGCTTTTTCAATAACCATTTCTGTCACTTGAACATGTCGAGTTGCTGGTTCATCAAAAGTTGAACTTATTACTTCGCCGTTTATTGAGCGAGCCATATCCGTAACTTCCTCAGGTCGCTCATCTATTAATAATACCATAAGAAATATATCCGGGTAATTTTTCTCTATTGACTGGGCAATCGTTTTCAACATTACTGTTTTGCCAGTACGAGGCGGAGCAACAATTAAAGCTCTCTGCCCTTTACCAATAGGCGTTACTAAATCTATAATCCGTTGAATCAAACCTGAGCCTTTTGGCGAATCATCCTGTTCCAGGATTATCTGCTCTTCAGGATAAATAGGAGTTAAATTATCAAAATTAGTTCTACGCTTTAATCCGCTAGTCGAATCAAAATTTACCTTTGTAATCTTGTTAATAGCAAAATACTTTTCATTGTCTTTTGGTGGTTTAATACTACAACTTATTGTATCGCCAGTTTTTAATCCCATTCCTTTTATTAGAGCATTTGAAACATATATATCATTTGGTCCAGGCAAATAATTTGACTCCGGGAACCTTAAAAATCCAAAACCGTCTTGTAGTACGTCTAGCACTCCTGTAGTTGATATTGTTATGTCATTTTCGGAAAGTTTGCGAAGGATTGCGTAAAGCAGATCTTGTTTTCGCATGTTTTGTGGATTTTCAACTCCGTATTCTTCTGCACATTTAAGCAAAGAGTGCAAGGACTGTTCATTAAGTTCTTGCAGATTCATTGATGTTGAACTCATTCGATAATAACCTTTTTAAATTAAACTCTATCTGACTTATCCGTGTCGGATGATTTCTCAAAAGAATATCCCATGAGATGTAATCAGTGAGATACACGACCTTATATCTGAACTGTTCTAATTATACCTAATTGCAAAACATTGGCAATCTAACAGCTGGCTTGAGGTTTAAAGCGATATAACATAAAATTGGACTGTGAAGAGCTTAGAAAACGTCATGTTAAGAGCATTTTCGGTCGTTTTCTTTATTATTGGATAAGGTGATTGTATGAAGAAAGGTATTCATCCAAACTATCACGAGATAACAGTTAAACTAACGAATGGAAAAACGTTTAAAACTCGTTCAACCTATGGAAAAGAGGGAGATACTGTTGCATTAGATATAGATCCTTTTACTCATCCAGTTTGGACTGGTGAAGGTCAAAAACTTATTGATACAGCAGGTCAATTAAGCAAATTTGCAAAACGTTACAAAGGTTTTTCATCTAAACTTTAATATCCTCTATTCTTTGTGTTTGTCCAGTCAGGTTTAAATAAACAACAACAGCTCGCCGTTTCTACAACGGAAGGGGCTGTTCTTGTTGTCGCTGGAGCAGGAACAGGAAAAACAAAGGTAATAACATCTCGCATCGCTAACATAATTCTTTCTGGGTTATGTTCAATCAATGAAGTTTTAGCGGTCACATTTACTAATAAAGCTGCACGAGAGATGACGCAAAGAACTATAAATTTACTAGCACAAAATGGTTACGGGCTTAGTAATATACATAATCTATGGATTGGGACTTTTCATTCAATAGCACTGAGGATAATACGACCGCTATTTGATAAAATTGGTAGAAAAGAGAATTTTGACGTAATAAAAACACCAGAGCAAGTTAAAATAATAAAAAGCTTGATGCAAAATAAGGGTATTTCCGATGCGTTGTTTAATCCAAAAGATGTGTTGTTTACAATAACAAATTGGAAGGAAACGTACATTACACAAAAACGAGCTAGAAATGAAATTGAAAATGTTGCATTAAAACTTGTCAGCGATTATGAAGAAGAACTTAAACGGTTAAATGTAATAGATTTCAGTGATATATTAAAAAGTTCAATTGAGATATTTAAAGAAAATCCTGATGTGTTGCAATATTATCAAAAAAAATTTAAATACATAATGGTCGATGAGTATCAAGATACAAACACTGCTCAGTACGTATGGTTACGATTACTATCAGCAGGATATGGGAACATATGTTGTGTAGGAGATGATGATCAATCTATATATGCTTGGAGAGGGGCAGATATAAATAATATCCTTAACTTTAGCAAAGATTTCCGGGATACGAATGTTATAAAACTTGAACAAAATTACCGCTCAACTGGCAATATCTTAAAAGTGGCAAGTGGAGTTATTGCTCATAATAAAGCGCGTATCGAAAAAACATTTAAAACCGATGAAAAAGCTGGATTGCCGATAATGCTCAATAGAGCCTCAGATCCAGAAGATGAAGCTCAAACAATTGCAAATATTATTTCGATGAAAATTAAACACGGGTATAAATATGGAGACTTTGTTGTATTAGTTAGGACGACGATTCAAACAAGACCAATAGAAGATGAATTAATGAGCTATGGAATTCCTTATGTTTTATCAGACGGAGTGAGATTTTACGAACGTACCGAAGTGAAAGATATCGTAGCATATCTGAAATTACTAGTAAATCCTAACGATGAAATATCATTTAAAAGAGTTGTTAACGTTCCAAGGCGAGGAATTGGAAACGCAACTCTTTCAAGGTTATATGAATTGTCTTTAGAACGAGACATACCCGTTTCTGACGCAGCAATAATATCTGGTAATAAAAAGCTAATAGATTTTTTCGGAATGCTGTCGGAGTGGCGTCGCTTGATGGAAACTATATCAGTTCAGCAACTTGTAGCTACAATCCTTGAGCAGTCGGGGTACATGGAAACGATAAACCTGATGCCTGAGAATGATGAAAAATTGATATTGATTGATGATTTAATGCTTACTTTAAAACAATATAGTTCAGTCCGGGAGTTTTTAGATTATGTAAGTCTTGCTACAGACAATCCTGCAGATAGAAAAAATTGTGTAAGTATAAGCACAATCCATGCTTCTAAGGGGCTAGAGTACAACGTCGTTTTTATTCCTGGAATGGAAGAAGGAATTTTACCGCATCAAAGATCGTTCAAAGAACGTAACGGAATTGAAGAAGAGCGCAGGTTGTTTTATGTCGCATTAACTAGAGCAAAAAAAGAAGTTTTTATAACAATGTGCAACCACAGACCGGTGTACGAAACACCTGTAAATAGGTACTCATTCAGAAATGATGAGTTTAATACACATGTTTCACGCTTCGTTGTAGAAATGCCACGAGATTGTGTTCGGTGGTTTTAATATCATTAAATGAAGAAAGCAGTCTCTTTCATATCGAATGAAACTTTTATTTTTCATACTTACATCTTTCTATGTCTGTTTATCATCATCCCTTGCTAAAAAGTCTTCTGAAAATACAACAACAGCGAGAAAAATAACAATATCTGGTGTTAGCAATAAAAATATTTTAAAAGCTATTGATGAGCAAATGATTATGCATTCGGAGAACCCGACAGAGTTAGAGCGTAATTTTTTGATAAAACGAAATACAGATACAATACGTAAAATATTATGTGCATTCGGGTATTTCGAGGCTGAAGTTTTTCCACAAGGTACATTCGATAAATTTAATATAAAACTTAATGAGCATTACACAGTAAACAGTGTTGAATGTTCCTATATTGGATATAACATCTCAGAGAAAATATTAAATGAAGAACAATTTTTTACTTTAACTGGATTGAAAAAAGGAAATTACTTTTTAGGAAGTGAAGTATCATCAAGTACTAACAAAATTCGTGATTTTTACAGAAATCTAGGCTTTGCATTTGTTCAAGTAAAAACCCCAAATATTGAGTTGAATAAAAAAAGCAAGACAGTGAATATAAAATATAATGTTGACTTAGGCGACCTTACTAAAATAAAAGATATAATAATAAATATTAAATCAAAAAAATCACCTGAGTTGCTTAAGCCTTTGGTAAAAAACAAACTCACATTTAAATCTGGAGATCGCTATAACCCCAAAGAGATTGATCGTCTTAAAGATGCTTTAATAAAATACGAACTTTTTTCATCACTTGATGTAGAACTTTCAGAACCTATCACAGATAAAAACGGTTCAGATTATGCAATGTCGGATATCGTCTTGAATATCGAAGAGGCTCCTTTACGTAGTGTCAAGTTAGGAGCGAATTTTAGTACAACAAATGTTTTTAACATACTTGCCGGATGGAAACATTACAATATAGACGGTAAAGGTTCGACGTTTGAAGTGCTGGGTAACATTGGGCGGGATGAGCAAACATTTAAAGTTGAGCACAACTACTATGATTTGTTTACAAAAAATCAGAAATTATCATCGCAGGCAAAATTTACACATGAAGATGAAATATCATATAACGTTATTAAATACTGTATAAACGGTACTTTATGGCACAATTTGAGAAATCAATTTGAATTTGGAATTGGTTGCTTTGGTGAATACTCAAAAACAGTTGATAAAGTTGTTGCTGGTGAAAAATTAATTAATACAAATATCCCTTATATAACGACGTTTGGTATTCCGTTAGGAGTTAAATTTGACAATACTGACAATGATATCGATCCACGTCGTGGTTTTAAAATAAATGCCGATTTTATACCAATGTTTTCAAAGGATGTAACTTACTCAAAGTTCGTAAGTAGTATTAAATGTTACTCTAGTTTTGATAATAATTATTTTAAAAAAAGTCTTGTATTTGCCTTTTATGCAAAATACGGCACTATATGCGGTTCTACAACAAAACTAACGCGTGACAAAATGTTTTTTGCAGGAGGATCAAATTCAATAAGGGGATATGGAGAGAAAAAATTAGGAATATTACTTAATCGCACACCATACGGCGGTTCTTCATTGATTGAGCTAGGAGCGGAATGTCGATTTAAATATAACGACGCAGTAGGCAGTGTTGCATTTGTCGAAACCGGAAAATTATATACATCGGAAAAACAACAAAATTGGATGACAGGAGTTGGGTTTGGAATACGCTACACCCCTCCATTAAATCTTCCTGTAATAAGAGTTGATATTGCGTTCCCAACACATCGTAGAAAGGATAATGAAGGTAAATACATTGATTCACTTTTTAATGTATATATCGGAATTGGTCAAGCATTCTAGGTATTTTGCCAAATCTTTTAATGCCTTTTGTTTAAATTTTTCAGAAAATATTAGTTTTTTTATTAATAAGAAATTCTTTTGATCTCTTTTTGTAAATAAATGCGGATGCAATTTAAACAATGTAACAAATGGATAAGTTATATTACTTTGTATATAATCTTCGGAATTCTCAAACATTTCAACATGATAATTATTTAAATCATTTTGCACCTGATAAATGATACCAAAACACGTTGCCCATGTTGCTATTTTTGACACGTTATAAGAATTCCATAACCCTACTGTTGAAGCAAATTTAAAAAGAGCGGATGTTTTCAAAGATACAACTTTTATATATTCTTCAAAAGAACTCGTTAATTTTAAAGTCTGTTCAAGATATGCCCCGTAAGCAATAGCAGATGCAGTTTTTGCAAATCTTGTAATTATATATGGTTCGTATTTCGACTTTGTAATTTCATCAAAAATCTTACTTAGCAAGTAATCGCCAAGCAATATAGTTTTTTTTGCTCCGTATAATTTATATGCAGACTGTTGCCCGCGACGTACATTATTTTTATCAATTACATCGTCATGCAATAGGGAACCAAAGTGAATTAATTCAACAAAAGCTAGTATTTTAAATAAGTATTCTGGAATTGATTTGTAATACTGATAGTATACACTAAGAGCTAATATTGATCGGATACGTTTCCCTGAATTTAAAATAATTTTACTTATGTCATCTTGTATATTTATTTTACATAATATTTTTTCAATGTGTTCGTTAATTATATCAAGTTCGCGGTAGTATATACTTTTTTTATCCAAAATTGAGTTAATTAAGTTTAAAAACATAACAGTGCATTGACTTTGCTAGTTACAAGAATTCTACAAAAATATGTTAGAGCTCTGTTACTAGATTAATAAAGTGTTAAACTGTCGCTGGGGGTATGTATAACATTGCAACTGCTGGGAAAAACATTGTCATGAAAAAAAAACTAGCGGTCATTAATCTTGGAACAAATATAGTATGTGCAACTATTGCAAAATATATCGGCGGTTCTAAAAACGAAATAAAAATACTTGGAATGGGATACCAAGCAACACATGGATTAGAATATGGTCAAATTACTGATATAAGAGCTGTTGAAGACTCAATTGTAGGATCTATTGCTATTGCGTCAAGCTCTGCTCAAGAACGTGTACGTTCTGTAATTGTGTCTCTACCGCCATGGGCTGTGAGTTCTCAAATAATCGAAGTATCACGAGACATTAATAATGTGGCAATAAAGCGTTCTACGCTTCAGTCCATTGCCAGTGAATGTATCATTGATAATGAATACACAATACATATAGTTCCTATAAATTATTTTTTAGATAATGAAACAGAAACAAAAAACCCTATTGGAATAACTTGTAAAAAAATATCAGCAGTTTTTAATGTATTTTCTGTAAAAAAAAGTCTATTAGATAATATAAAAGGTTGTTTTATGAGAAATAATATAGAAGTATCAGCATTTGTTTCATCGGCGTTAATGTCTTCAATTGCTTTGTGTAATGCTGGACAGGATAAGACGACGATAATAGATATCGGAGGATCTTGTACTACAATATCGTGCATCGATGAAGGAGCTGTTATTTATTCAGATAAAGTTCCAATAGGTTGCGATATTATAACTCAGGATATTTCAGCCGTTTTGAATATATCAAAAGATGACGCTGAAAAAATAAAAATTATATATGGAATGGCGAGAACAGATCCGTCAGAAAAACCTTTACTTATACCAATGTTCGATGAATATGGTGAAAAAAACGTACAGCCATTACCTCTTGAAACTTTAAATGTCATAGTAAGTGCAAGACTTGATGAAATACTTGATATAATAAAAAAACATATATTAGAAAATAATATAGACGAAAAATATTATCAAAGTATTCTATTAACAGGTGGAGGAAGCCGATTAATTGGATTAGTTGAATATATAAATTCAAGAAGTTTTCTAATAGGATCGTCAGCATCGATAGGGTATCCACAAGGAATTATAGGAGAGGATGAGTATTCCCAGTCTGCATCATTTTCGGCAACGGCGGGATCCTTAATGTACGGTTTTGGATTGTGTCAAAACGTTGGTATTGAATTTAACAATATTGAAAATAAAAGTAAAACATCACTGTTTAACAAACTCAAATCATTATTTAGTGGCGAAGTTTAATGCGTTTTTTTAAAGATTTAACAAAAGAACAGATTTCAATACAAATCTTTATTTTTTGTAAAGCTGTAGTAGCTGGTCTTGTCTTAATGGGAGTTAATAGTAGTTTTTTTGGAATGCTGTATGAACACGGCATAAATCTTAAAAGTATGTCAATAATTCCAATTGCAGCAGCCCCTTACGGCTTTAAATTTCTACTTTCTCCATATATAAAAAACCTAATCTGCGTTAGGAATTTTAGTTTAACAGCTCTTGTTCGCATTGTTCAGATTACAGTATTTATTCTATTTTCGACATTGGGATTTGTTACAGACAATATGCTTATTGCAACTCTTAATGTGTTTTTGCTTACATTAAGTATCTCTATTTACGATATTATTGTAACGCATATAAAATTAATGAGCTTTGATAGTAATCAATTTGGTATGGTAACAGCTTTTACTACAGTTGGTTTTCGTATTGGTATGTTATTTGGAGGGGGAGGATTGGCATACTTAGCGTACTATTTAGGCTGGAAAGTTGGATTTTCCTTGTTAGCGGGAATTTTAATACTAATAAACATGGCGCTCACACCTCATTTTATTAATATATGTGAATCTAAAAATCCTGATTATGAGAAACAGTCGGGATCTAAGCAACTTTTCACTCTTATAAAAAATTTCATTATAAGTTCAGGATCAATCGGCGTCATATTGTTAATACTTTCCGTAAAGTTTCCAGACATATCATTACATACGACAAAACAAATGTTTCTGTTATTTAAAGGTTTTGATAAAATACAGATTGCAAATATATCACAAATACCTGGTGTATTGGCAATGATAATTGGCGGGCTCGTAGGAGGTGTTGCTACTTATAAGCTTGCCGTGAATAAATGTATGAGTTTCAGCCTCGCGTTTTTTGCTTCATCATGTTCCTTGTTTTACTGGTTAAGCTGTAGAAGTCTCGGAATTTGGACTACGGCATTTATATTAACTATATCGAGTTTTTCGTGTGGTTTTTTAAACGTAGTTTTTAGAACCTTTGTTGATAAATACTCACATAAAGATGTTAATAAAAATGTATTATTGATATCTTTAGGTTCTTTGTTAAAATTAATATTTGCAAACCTATCTTTATTAATCGCCAATAATAACAATTGGGGATTGTTATACATGTTATGTGTATTATCAACAATTCCCGGAATTGTAATTTGTTTTAAAAGTCGTTGGCTCAAGGATCTTGGTTAAGTTAACTAAAATTTTAGTTTTACATGAAACAATTGGTATTGTGAATATGTAAAAGAAACGAACCTATGATTAATAAATTTGGAATTTTAATGTCAGCATTTTTGCTCTGTCAGTCATCATATGCAAGTGCAAGTGACAAAAATGATGACGATTTTATTATGTTGTCAGGAGAAAATGATAGAGATGATGAGTATTTATCACAAAATGCAACAAGAGCTTATGGAGATCAACATAAGGAACGAAACGATGGTAATTTCATAATTAATGATAAAAAAAACGATGTTCCTTCTGAAGAGATGCATGAGGTCGATAAGCTATCAACTGAAGCTCTAAAAAAAATTGTTGAAAGAGAAGACAATATCGAGAACGAAATATCAAAAATTAATAAAGAGCTATCGGAATTAAAAAATGGTATAAAAAATTTTGCTAATGGTATAAAATAAAAATGTTTTTAATGAATGATTTGTTTTTTAAACTTCATTAGACAATAGATATTTTATATTTTTGTTTTTTATTTAATATAAAAGGATAACGGTTACACGTTAGTAAATATGTAAAAAGTATTAATTGAATAACACTTGAATTTAATAGCAATTGCCCCCAAACTATAGGGAATAGGGTAAATTTTGCTACAATGAGATTGTTTAAAGGGGGTTAAGCACGTTAAAGTTAAGACCTTTTACAGGATCGGGCTTTAAGTAATGTTTTGCGTATCGATTTTCTTATACGAGCAAGGGCTTAACTTTACACAGAATGTTTATTAATGGGGTCGGCTGTTATGAAAGATGGAATAAAAATTGTATCGATAGAAGAGGAGATGCAGTCGGCATATCTTGACTATTCAATGAGCGTAATAGTCTCTAGAGCATTACCAGATGTCAGAGATGGACTAAAACCGGTACATAGGCGTATTGTTTATTCCATGTATGAAACAGGAAATCTTCATTCAAAACCATTTAAAAAATCCGCGAAAGTAGTTGGTGACGTAATGGGTAACTACCACCCTCACGGGAACGTCGCATTATATGAAACAATGGTTCGTTTAGCACAATGGTTTAGTATGAGATTACCACTTGTCGAGGGTCAAGGTAATTTTGGGTCTATGGATGGAGATAGTGCCGCTGCGGATCGTTACACAGAGGCTCGTCTTGCTAAAGTTTCTGAAATGCTTGTTGCTGATATAGACTGCGACACTGTTAATTTTGTACCAAATTATGCGAATTTCTTACTTGAACCAACTGTATTACCCGCAAGATTTCCCAATCTTCTAGTAAATGGTAGTAGTGGTATAGCTGTAGGTATGGCAACCTATATACCTACTCATAACTTAGGTGAGGTAATAGATGCCTGTTGTGCAGTATTGGATAACCCGAATATTTCAACCGACGAAATTATAGAAAAACATATTCCTGGACCAGATTTTCCTACTGGTGGAATTATTTTAGGTCGTGGAGGCATTAGGCAGGCTTTTAAAACTGGACATGGTGCTGTTTTAGTAAGGTCAAAGACGACTATAACAAAAGGAGGTAATGGCAAAGAAAGCATAGTTGTAACCGAAATTCCATACCAAGTTAATAAAGCAAAGCTAGTTGAACGAATAGCCGAATTGATAAAAAACAAAACGATCGAAGGAATAAGTGATATAAGAGATGAGTCAAATAAAGACGGAGTGAGGATTGTAATAGAAATTAAACGTGATGCGGTCGCTGATGTTGTGTTAAATCAGCTTTTCAGATACACACCTTTGCAAGTAAATATTCCATACAACATGTTAGCTCTCGTAAAAAATAAACCAGTACGATTGTCATTATTAGAAATAATAGATAATTTTTTGAAATTCAGGCAAGAAGTAGTAATTCGTAGGTGTAAATATAAATTAAAGCAAAATAGAGCAAAGGCTCACAACCTAATAGGGTTTTGTATAGCTTTGACTAACATAGACAGAGTTATATCGATAATAAAAGGTGCTGAAGATAAGGTAAATGCTAAGAATGGATTGATGTCTGAAGATTTAACTGTTGGAAGTATGAAATCATTACTTGAACTAATAGAAGATCCGCAAGCAAGTAATCCTGTTTATCGTTTTTCTGATATTCAATCAGGAGCAATTCTCGAAATGAAGCTCAATAAGCTAACAAGTCTTGAACAAGATAAGATGCGTGACGAACTTCAAGGCGTAATGTTTGAAATCGAGGAATTGTTAGCAATTTTAGGTTCTAAACAAAAGGTACTTGAAATAATTAAGCAAGAACTCCTTGAAGTTAAAGAGCAATTTGGAACACCAAGACTTACAAAAATTGAAGCTGATTTTTCTTCAGTTGATGATGAAGATTTGATACAAAAGGAAGATGTTGTTATTACGTACACAGCAGAGGGGTATATAAAAAGAGTCCCTCTTGATAGTTATAGAGCCCAACGACGTGGAGGACGTGGTAAAAATGGAATGGACACAAAGGATGAAGATATAGTAAAAGATGTCATTACGGCAAACACTCATGACGTAATACTGTGTTTTTCTACAATAGGTAAAGTTTATCAACTGAAAACTTACAAAATTCCATCATGTAGTACAGATTCCAAAGGACGAGCTATTATAAACATATTGCCTTTAGAGGAACAGGAAACTATATCAAACATTCTGGTAATTCCACAGAATACAGCCAATAAAAATGATAAAACTCTTGTTTTTGTTACTTCGTTTGGAAACATAAGGCGAAATAAATTTAGCGATTTTACAAATATTCAGTCAAATGGTAAACGAGCTATATTACTGGATGAAGGAGAAAAACTAATAAATGTTATGTCTGCAACGGACAGTGATGATGTTTTCATTGCTACAAAAAACGGTATATGTAATAGGTTTAGTGTTAGCGATGTTAGAGTATTTGCAAGTCGTACATCAAATGGTATACGAGGCATTAAATTAAAAGATAATGACGAAGTTATATCAACCGCTATACTACCCGGATGGTTCCCTGACAGCATTGACGAAAGAGAAGAGTATTTAAAGAATGCGGATTATTTGCGTAGTATGGTAAAGGATATTCCTGACGGTCAAACAGTTATTTCGGGACGGATGCTCGAATTAGCAAGAGCTGAAACTTTTGTTGCAACGATCACAGACAATGGCTATGGACAAGTTTCATCGTCATACGAGTACCGGTCAACAAGCCGAGGAACTCAGGGCTTTAAAAACATAAACCTATCAGAAAAAAATGGGTATGTTGTTGCGACATTCCCGGTTGATTATGGTGACGAAATAATAATGGTTACAAATACAGGTAGAGTTATGCGATGCAACGTCAGTGATATTCGCATTACTCACAGGGGGGTTAATGGGGTTATTGTATTTAGATTAGACGAAGGTGAAGCAATAACTTCGGTCAATAGAATTGATAAATATGAAGAGAATAATAAAACTAATGAACAATAAAATATTTATTTATAGTAAATGTAATTGTAAATTGTTATACAGCGATCTGTTGCATGATATAATCATATTAGGACAAATTGGTTAGTTTTTATTAAAATGAAAGGCAACTTTTTGGAAGCTGTTATAGGTTTCGCCGTTTTAGTTGTATCGGCATTTTTTATATATTTAGCTTACGAAGCAAGCGGTGAAAAAATTAGGGACGGGTATGTATTAACCGCGCGATTTGAAGATGTTTCGGGACTAACATCAGGTTCCGACGTAAAAATAAATGGTATAAAAGTCGGTATAGTAAAGAAATTATCTTTAGAAGATGATTACTCCGCAAAAGTCGAACTTTTAATTCAAAACAAGTATAAAGTTCCTGCGGACAGTTCTGTTGCCATCAGTACAGATGGAATTATGGGAAACAAGTTTGTATCAATTTCTGTCGGATATTCTAATGATAATATGAAACAGGGCGATGAAGTTGAAGATACTAAATCATCGTTAAATTTAGAAAAACTAGTTGATAAATTTATAGCCGGAGCTGGAAATGGCAACAAGTAATAACTTGGTAGATATATGCAATATCGTAAGAACTTTACTATTAGACAAAAAAGTTGAAGATATAAAAGAGTTCGATTTATCAAATAATAGTAAAAAATTGTCTGATTTTTGTTTTATTGGATCTGGTACATCTGCTAGACATGCTCAAGCCGTTGCGGATCATTTATATAAATTATTTAAAGATACTTTTAGAATAATTCCAAATATGTCAGGAGATACAAAAAGCGGATGGATAGTTGTTGAAGCGTCTGGCGTGGAAGTTCATATATTCAAGCCCGATTTGCGTAAATACTATGATTTAGATGAGTTATTATCGTTAGATTGTGAAAATCTTCGTTGTGATACAATTTGATAGGTAAAATAAAATTTTTAGAAAAATGGCAGGTTCTTTAAATAAAGTAACTTTAATAGGAAACCTCGGTAAAGATCCCGATGTTCGGGTAATTCCTGGAAGCGAAGCTAAAGTTGCTTCTTTTACAATTGCGACATCTGAGACCCGTAAGAATAAAGAAACTGGTGAGCGCGAGGATCGCCCTGAATGGCATAAAGTTGTTATTTTTAACGAGCGGTTGGCGGATCTTGTTGAGAGGTATGTACGAAAAGGTTCAAAACTTTATATTGATGGTCAACTACAAACCCGCTCCTGGATAGATAAATCTGGTAATGAACGTTACGTTACAGAAGTCGTTATCAGTAAATATAAGGGTGATTTAATTCTTTTGGATCCACGTAAAGACGTTGCTCCATTATCAACTAGTTCTCGAAATGAATCCGACACTCCATTGCCGGACGCAAAAGATGATTTCGACGAAGTTCCTTTTTAGTTATAAGCATTTCTTGTGGCGATAAAGATATCTGTTCTCGGATCTACCGGGACAATGGGCGGGTTGATTATAAAAACCGCCCTACAGGAGGGGTTTGAAGTTTCAAACAAAGTTTCAAGTGAAAATGAAATTTCCGAGTTATTTGATAATACGGATGTTATAGTTGATTTTTCATGCCCAATTGCCACAAAAACAATGCTTGAGTACTCTTTTCAAAATAAAAAAAGAATCCCCTTAATAATAGGAACAACTGGCTTATCAGATGACTGTGTAGATTTAATAAAACTCTGTTGTAAGCAAACTCCAGTATTTTTAGCGCCGAACATGAGCGTTCTTATATCTATACTTAACTTACTAGTATATGCAGTGGGACGATTATTAGAAGAAACATTTGACGTTGAAATAACAGAGACACACCATAGATTTAAAAAAGACGCCCCTTCAGGAACAGCATTAATGCTTGGGCAAAGTGTAGCTAAAAGTAGGAACAAGAGTTTACGGGATGTAGCAGTTTTTGAACGCCATGGTATAATTCCGCAAAGACAACAGGGTGATATAGGTTTTTCAGTAAGACGTTGTGGAAAAATAGTAGGAGAACACGAGGTAAGTTTTGTTGGAGATTATGAGGAAATAAGCATTTCCCACAAAGCGTTTTCAAAAGAAATTTTTGCCAAAGGAGCTATAAAAACCGTAAAGTGGATCGTCGCTCAAACGCCGGGCTTGTATACAATGAATAATTTTACAAGAGATATGATAATTCCAGTTGTGAAAGATTTATATAAAGAATTTTTCAGTTTTGATAAAATTCAACTTTAGTTTTTTGTAGATTACTTTTATAGGTCTTAATAGTCAATCAAATAAACATAACGGAGTATTATGTCTTGCAATGCATTTACCAAAAATATCGCACGATAATTTATAACAAACAGCGGTTCTTTTTGTATACGAACCGCCTTATTTCTAATAAGAAACTTAAATGTTATTTAAAAAACTTATATCTACGAACAGTTCCACGAGAACCATCATCATCCCCGTAATCGTCATATTGTTGAAAATCGTTTCGAGGATCGACACTCTCATATTGATCGTCATCTGATTTTGCTTTGGGATCTTCCTTGTTAATAGTCATTGTAATTATTACAGGAGACAAACGCTTTCCACTACGACGAGATATTTTAAAAGTCATACTTTCTCCCGGGCGTTCCTTCTGGAATGCATCAACAATATCTTTGAGATGTTTAGCGCTTGCAATTTGAGTCGAATTTGCAACCTCTATTATGTCCCCTATTTCAAATGGGTTTGCGAATTCAAATAAACTCCCAAAAAGCTCACTATTATTATCTCGTTGCTTCTTTACTTTTTTTACAACGCATTTTCGTTTTTTATCAGAACTATCAGGAATTGACACATCTTCATCGCCTACAAATATATCAAGACCAGATATTTTAATAGGAGCATCCTTATCTGACGAATTCTCATTACCGAAATTATCTTTTTGTTTCTTATCAAGTTTTTCAAAATCCCGATAATCGCCAATATCAACTTTTATTTCAACTTGCTTCAACTCTCCTGTAGAAGGTTCTCTCCTCACAACAGTCAATACAGCCGGTTCTTTTATCTTGTGATTGTTAACTAGCTTAGGTAATTTATTAGCTTCATCTATTACTTGACCATCAAACAAAACTATTATATCTCCAGCTTTTACCCCTGCTTGTGCTGCTGGTCCATCTGTTGATACTTCATTAACTAGAACCCCAAAATAAGGAGGTAAATTCTCAAGTTTCCCTGTAGCATTAGGCAAAAGCCCCATGTTTATTGCTTCTTTTGTCTTAATACTTTGAATTGTTGCGCCTAACCAGCCTCTAAAGGTACGCTTGTGCTGAATTAAGGAATCAATTATCGTTTTTGCATTGTCAGAAGGAATAGCAAAACCAACACCTACATTACCACCGTTAGGTGAATATATTGCGTTATTAACGCCAACAACCTCACCATTCATGTTTATAAGAACGCCACCTGAATTACCGCGATTTAAAGCTGCTGTGTGTTGAATGTAATTTTCCATTGAATTATTTTTTGCACCACTAAGGAGATGGCGCCCTTTTGCTGATACTATACCCTGAGATACAGAAATTCCTATACCAAATGGATTACCTATTGCTATTACATAGTTTCCTATCTGTAAATTATCTGATGACCCCCAGTTTATAGTTTGAATATTACGCCCTTTAAGGTTTTTGTTATTTAGATCTACTTCGAGAACGGCTAAATCACTTTTTGGATCTACTCCATGAACTTTTGCTGTAATCAGTTGATCTTTATCATGGAGAACGTTATCCACCGATTGATCATTGAAAAAAATCGCAACTGTTTTTGCATCTTCGACAACATGGTAATTAGTTGCTATGTAAAGCTTGTCTCCTTCAGTCTTTACACAAAAACCTGACGCAGCGCCTATTGATTTTTGACTACGACGTTGTCTTTTCTTTTGTCTTTCGCCAAAAAAGTCATCAAATCCAAAAAAATCAAACGGTGAACCATTGAAGAAATCTTCAAATATACTAGGAAAACGATCTTCAACTTCTTGAATTGTAACTATTGAAACAACAGCTGGGGATACAGCTCCTATTATCTTTGCAAAACCGTCTTTTTGGTCGACCTGCGGAAGTGTATTTAAACTTGAATTTTGTTCACGCTGATCGTTTGTTTTTTCTGAATTATTATCGCCTCTGAATTTTTTTAACAAATCAGACATTAATCCGCTATTCTCAAACTTATTACCATCCTTGGATCCGTCTGTTTTAGCTTCAGCTTTTTCAGTTTTTATTGTGCCTTTCTCAACATGTTTGTCAAACAAGCTTTTTAACGCATTACCGTTTTTATTATCGGCGTTGTTTTCGTCTACTGTTGTATTGCTGGCAGATGCTTCAGTTTCAGTTACAAGATCCAAAATTGGACTACAAGCAAAGCACAGCAATAAAACTTTACATGTACTTTTCACAAAAATCGTTATCATATGAAATACCTATCGACATTGTATAACTTGAAATGTTTAACAATTTGATAAATTTTTAGAAAAAATACCAAAATGGTGCCGAAAGAGGGAATTGAACCCTCGACCTCTTCATTACCAATGAAGTGCTCTACCACTAAGCTACTTCGGCTTTATATTGTAAGTGTACCCATTATCGTTATAAATAACAAGCTAGGCAATTTAAAAAATTAACTTATCGTTAAACATAAACAAGTGATTATAAAGGTAGCAAGGATGAATACAAACAAATATGTCATATATAAAATATTATGTTTTTGCCACATTTCTATTAACTGTTGGTACAGCGCGTGTTATTTCTGCCCCTGATAGAACAACTTCTGAAACAACGGAAACGGAGAAAACTGCCAGTGATAGCAACGTTGAGAATAGTTACATATCAAACAATAGTGAATTGATACAAAAAATGAATGGAATTGAAGGTCAAATTAAACAAATAGCGGAAGGATTTTCTGAACTTAAAAATTTAAAAAAAGATATTGAAGAACTAAAAATTATTGTAAACAACGTTGGTAAATTAATTAAACAAAATAAAACCACTGACGTACAACAAACAGAGACTATTCAGTCGGTTGTTCCGGTGTTCAGCGCTAAAGCTACAGATGCGACAGGCAATATACTGGGAACAGTTTCAGGTTTGGGAAACCAAATTGCAAGCAATAGTTTTAATAAAATTAAGGCAACGACGAGGTCTGTAGCCTCAAATATTGGTGAAGTGGCACAGACTAGTAAAAACAAAATAAACAACATAGCTGGTTCTGTAACATCTAAAGCTTCCGGTCTTGTTCAAAATGGTCAAAACATTGCGGGAAACTTAGTACAATCAATTACTACCAAAGCTTCGAGTATTTCACAGGCAAGCCATAACGTTGCAAAAGATAAAACGCCCTCAATAATTGCTAAAGCTTCAGGAACGATTCAAGCAAACAACAATACTTCGGGCAGTGTAGTTAGCTCGATACTTGGTAATACATCTTTACCTACTCAAACCGCTAAAAATGTAGCTAATGGTACACCAAATACGGCAGCTAACGTAAAATCGTTGGATAACTTGCTTGAGTAGAACAATGTTATCTGTAAATTTAACCATTTTTAAAAAATATTGTTGGCAAAATGTCAGTAATTAAAATCGATGCCATGGTGTACATTGTGTTAAAGAACGTTGTGCTAATAGCAACTTCATTTTTAATAGTTGGGAATGATATTACATTGGCTTCTAACAAAACGTCTTCTGTAATAAACGAACAGAATAAGGATATTAAACAACATAGTAGCGATGTAAAATTTAAAGAAACAAATAAAGATAGTAATGATGAAAATACAAACTTAGAAATAAAAAATTTAAAAAAACAAGTTGATAATCTATATCGTGATATCGATAAACTTTCTAAAAATGGATTAAATATTGCTCCTGAAGACATGGTTAAAGTTCGCGAACTACGGGAAAAAGCAGATCAATCATTGCCAACTGCAAAACAAGCATTATCAATGGCAAAAGAAGACAATAAAACAATAATAAAAATGGCTGGTGTCGTTAATGAAACAAAAGAGGCAATGGCTAAAGTTGAAGCATCGGTAAATGAATTACAAAACAAAGGCGTACCGTTACGCAGTGAAGATGCTACACGATTGGATGAAAGTTTGGGAAAAGTCAATGAAGTTTCAGGTCAGGTTGAAAAATTAGAAGAAAAAATAAAAGAATTCGAAGAAAAACTTGAAAAAGCTACTACTATTTCTGACAACACAATTAAAACAGATAATTCCCCAACACCAGCTACAACGCTTATAACAAAAGAAGATAAAGAAAGAATATTAACACTATCTAAAGCTGGAGCAACCAATGAAGTTAACAAATTGCTTGCCTCTCCCGCTTTGTCCGAGGCTGATAAAGCTGTTGTTAGTAAGATTGCACAGGTTGGACAACAAGTAGCTGAAGGAACTGTATCAGCCGAAGATGCTGAACAAGTTGTAAACAGCGCTGAAATTTCTCAACATGTAGATACTTTGGCAGATAATGTTATAAGTGTTGACAATACTTTGGTTAACAACGAATTGCCGCCAGTAGACCTATCAATAGAGCCTAATCAAATAGAAAATTTAGAACAATCGGTAGACAGCGATTTAGCACAACAAGCGACATCAAATGTCGCAACAGAACCATTGTTAAATTCTAATGCGCTTGAAAATGATTTATTAACCGAGAATAATTCACAATCGTCTGAAGATCTGTTATCTGATGCAAATAGTTTAAGCGCACAAAACATACCAGACACCGCAACAGTAAGTGTTACGCCTGATGTTGATTTACTTAGTGAGGCGACAGTGAATGAAGCTCAAAATGATGATTTATTACTGAATAACACAAACAACGCCGTACTGGAACAACAATCAGTCAACAGCAACGATTTATTAACAGCAGGTGGCGATTTAATTGCTAACCCTGCAAATACAACGGTACAAAATGAAGATCTACTATTAGGCGATAATTCTTTAGCGTCAGGTACTCTAGGAGATGATTTATTAAAAAACGATATTGTAGGTGTTGTCACAGAACAAGATACTTCAACAGTGGCCTCTACAAAAGATGGGAATGATCTATCGCAGTCCGATTTATTAACTGACGGTATCGGTAATTCATCAACAGATGTGTTGGCATTGATTGACAAATCTGAAACAAGTGTTAACGATATTTCACAAAATACCTCTGACGATCTTTTGTCGAGTAACGAAATGCAAAGTGATACAAATCTTTTAAACGATATTGGCAAAGAAGAAAATGTTACATCAACTCGGAATGTTGATATTTTATCTGATGAAGATTTATTACAGTCGTCTGATACGGCTAATACGCTTAATGTGATTGATGCTCAAGGGAATGTAAACAGAGTGCCAGTTGATAAATTAAAAAACAAAATACTAAGCGTTGCAAAATAATTTTATATAAATCGCAAATAGATATAAATTCTATTTGCAATCTGTCACAAAAAAATTCTTAAAATATTGTATTCCAGATAATATAGCGAGCAAGGCAGAACACCACAGTAACACTTCGCCGACGTACCGTAAAATTTGAAAGTCTAGTATATGGGCAATAAATATTACAGCAAGAGCAGTCATTTGAAACGCTGTTTTACATTTAGCAAGCAACGATGTTTTAAAATCCGAATTACAAGTTAAAATGCGCCCACGGAGACTTGAAATTATAACTTCACGACAAACTGTTATAGCAACAGGCATTAATGAGTATTGAGATATCATATTAAATCCAATCATATACAATACCGCGACTAAAACCAAAACCTTATCAGCGAGAGGATCTAACCATTTTCCTATTTCTGTTGTTTGCTTGTATGCACGGGCTAGATACCCATCTAAGTAGTCAGTAATACAACAAATTACAAACACTACAAAAGATAGTACAAACCCAGCATTGGATCTCATATAAAATCCGCCTATAAATCCAGGTAACAAAACTATTCGCGACAACGTTAATATATTCGGAATGTTTAGTACGTTACTCATATTTTCCCCCAGCAAATTTATTACATTATCCAAAAATCGACAATATTGAGCAACAACAATCAGCTTGTTAGGGTTTTATGTACATTTGTTGGACGTATTGCACTATGTCTACAGATACGTGTTAAATTAGCCTTAGTAGTGGTAAAAATTTTATTAATTCTCTTAAGGAGAAACAACTATGAGTACATCGTGCATGAATAAACGTTTGTTAGCATTATGTTTAGGCGGATTTGTCTTTACTAGCACGCCAGTTTCCGCGGGCGTAATTGTTAAAATAGCTCGTACACCTACAACAACAATTAAACAAAAAAATGGTAATAAGACTGAACAACTGCCTCAACAAGGTGGTCTGCCAGACTTCGATCCAGCTGGAAATTGGCAATCAATAAAGGGAGAAGGTGAAGGTGTTGGCGATGCTCCTATTATTGCAGAACGTGGTGGAATGCCTACACTTGACTTTAATGGGTACGCATCATTTTTCCCTGTTATGGGGTGTCCATCTATCTCTTATTATGATGGAGCTAATAAGCCGGACATCTTTGCTGAAACATTAGATTTGAAAAGTGATTCAAAAACAAAATTTGATAAATCAGGTTTAGGTTTAGATTTTGAAGCTGGGTTAAACGCAGTGGCAAGCGTCAATCTTTCTAAGAATTTAAAAGCTGGTGCGAGTCTTGAACTGCAAGTTATAAAAGATGATTTTGAAGTTGACAAGGCGTATTTATACTTAGATTATTCTAAGTTTGCAAAAATATTGCTTGGTAACACAAAGGGACCTGATAGTACGTTTGATGTAGGAGGTCAATCGTTAATAGGTGGAGCTGGTGGTATCAATGGTTCAATTTTAAGCAACATTGATTATGCCACTGGTGTTTTTATACCGAGAGCTGTTGTCGGGAACTCAAATAAAGCAAGTAAAATTTTCATAAGTACTCGTGACTTTGGTGGGTTTAAGTTTGGTATTTCATTTACTCCAGATACAAGCCTGCATGGGCATAACGTTCGTGACAAAAATAACGGAGACAGTAGCAACGGGAACAATGCCGGATGTTTTAGAAAAGGTAAAGACGAAAACGAACGCCCAAGTGGTACTAGCAATTTAGCTTTAGGTGTAAGGTATGAAAAAAGTATAACTCCTGATCTTACTGTCCGTGCTTCAGCTGCTTTTGTTACAGAAAGTACTCGTAAATTCAAAACAACGGTGTTTGAAGTAAAAAAGCTAGATGCAAATAAAGATGGCAAGTTTTTTGATAATCCTGTATACGAGAATAGTGAAATAAACGAGGAGGCTTCTTCTGAATATAAGCCTGGCAGTAAGGAAATTGAACTTAACAATGCAAAATCTTTTCAGTGTTCAGTTGGTGTAACTTACAAAAATTTGACAATTGCTGGTGGGTATCTCAACAGTGGAAAATCTAGATTACCAAAGGAAAGTGCTTATAAATCCGATGCTGGCAAAACCGTTTTAATACCTGCATTTATGTGTGATGAACACGGGAATGCTGGACGGGCCTGGAATATGGGGGCTCGTTACGACTGGAATAAATGGGCTTTCGCATGCGTATACCACAATACAACAAGGCAAATTACAAAAAATGAGCAAACAAAGGGTCATATATTTTCTTTTACAGTTGATTACCTATACAAGCCTGGGTTTAAAATCTTTGCCGGAGTTGACTATGTGAATTCGACGTCCAGCCCATATGCCTGCACTCTGTATAATTTGAATGTTAAAAGCAAGAATGCTATTTCAAAGCAGAGTGGTTTTTTGTTCCTCGCTGGTTTTACAATTCAATTCTAGTTGTGTTGAAAAATGTTTGATGATGCACCAGTTGCTTTTATAGAGTTATTGCGTTCATCGCCTGTTATATTGGTATCACTGCTCGTGTACGTACTGTGCACGAGCACGATTTTATTCTTAAACAAACGTTTTAAACATATAGGCTTATGTTGTTATACGGTACTATGCGGAGTTATATCCAACATCCAAATACTGTATCCAACTCAATACGAATTTATGCCTCTCGCCGTCTTGTTAGGAACTGTTGTTTTTTCATCAACATTTTTAGCAACAGATATAACAACCAGGCATTATGGAGAACAGAATGCAAAAGTGACAATTTATTTAAGCATTGTATGTAACATTTTTTTTGTTCTAAACATGCTCTTAATGCTCGGACACAAACCCCTTGAAACAATAAGCATGAATAAATATACCGATGCTTTATCATTGATATTTATCCCACAAATAAGATTTACTGTAGCGTCGTATATATCATTTTGCATATCTCAATTAAGCGAAATCCTTCTTTTGCGCGCTTTAGGAAAATCTGTTATCGGTCACAATATCGCGTTATTCACGTCTGCGATCATAGTTGATAATATAGTTTTTACTTTATTTGCTTTTGTTATATTTAACGACGGAAGTTTTACAACGCAAAGTGCTTTAGAAATCTCACTATCCGCTATAGTAACCCGTCTTGTATGTAATTTCCTTAATACTCTTGTCTGTAAATTATTTGTTTCTAGATCAAAAGTTGTTTAATGGTGCAAGTGCCGTGTTCGTTGGGGAAGGAATAATAAAAGAATAAACTTTTATTAGAACACGACACACATTTGCGTTGTAAAAAGAAAAAACAACGCATTGGAATTAGTTCCTCTCTGGGTTAACCAACTCCAAGATGAATTGTACTACTTAAAAAGCGATTGGTAATCAAAAATGTCCAATAAACAGCCCAATCGATATATAACCAAATTTATGCCATCATTTATTGTGATAATTTTATCAAAATTTCATATTTTAACCGTTGCCGGAACATCACTTTAATCTATCAATCAATTCATCCTCTTCAATTGATGTAAAATTGCCACTTTCTGATTTTATAAACATAGCGGGCACAGCCGTAGCATGAATCTTGTCAAACAAGGACAAATTGGAAACCATTTTTTTATCAGCAATATCATTATATTTCGACAAATTAGATTTTGAAATAGATATTTTTCTTAATGCTAAATCAACATCTGACGGATCTTTGACTATTTCAGCAATGAAGGCAAGCAATTTATCGCTGTCTTCAGCGACTATTTCATAATATATCTTTGCAAGTTCCTCGGACTTTGATCCCAAAACAGCGACTGGCACTAAGTGAAATAGGACAGATTTGTTTTGTTGCAAAATATCTACCATAATCTTTTGAAATTCGATACATCCACCACAAAGAGGATCAAAAAAACATATAACAGAGGTTTTTGCTTTCTTATCTCCTAGCGAATATGATGCTTTTGTTATTTCATTTTCATATTTTGTAACCTCTAGCGCCTGTTGTTTCGTCATATCTGAACGTTGTTTTGCTATACCAGCACTCATTGCATCAATAAGCATCTGGGGATCATTTTTTATTACATCGATAATAGCGGAACGGATTTTACTATCATCAATAGTTGCTGTCTGCGTTGGTTTGACAGATACACAAGGTTTATCGCAAGTCTTTAGCAGAGCCATCGTTGAAAGGGTACACGCTACTATAGATAACAAAGCAGAGAAGCAACCTTTACACTTACTACATCTACGGGGTTTACATTTACAGTTTTCTCCACATCTGCAATCTTCGGCACATTTACAACATTTGCTATTTGCAACTGGCTTTGTGTCTTCTACTTTACATTGTTGGCAATCGTTCTTGATGTTATCGTTATTATTGTTCTCATCTAGCATATTCAGGCATTCTCTTCCTCTCATTCTTATTTAGAGTATACTGTTGTTTTTTTATTTTTTTGTTAACACCTGATACATCGCTGTAACATTTGTCTTTTGTTACACGCTACTATGATAAAATGAGTTTGGAAGCCTTTAACTGATACGAAACTGTTTAAGTTGTCATGTTAGTTATATACTGGTTTAATGTATGAATTATTCAAACATACGTTCTTTTATTCATAAGGAAGGTTATATATTTGTCGGATGTACTCTCGGCATCGCCTTAATCTGTTTATTATTTTCAGTTACGCTGTTTTGGGTTTTTCTTATCCTAACACTGTGTTTTTTCTTTTTTTTTAGAAACCCAAGTAGAGTAGTTCCTACAGATAAAAATCTTATAGTTAGTCCTGTTTGCGGTACTGTGTGTTCAATAGCATTTGATGTACCTCCGGAAGAGTTAGAACTTGGTAGTAACAAGCGTTATCGCGTAAGTGTTTTTTTGAGCATAGTAGACGTTCACGTTAATCGTTCTCCGGTTGCCGGAAAAGTAAAAAAAATATTGTATTCTCCAGGGAAATACATAAATGCGGGCATTGAAAAGTCCAGCCTATTTAATGAACGAAACACTATAATCCTTGAAGTCAATGAAGATCCTTCAAATCTGATGTCATTCTCTCAAATTGCAGGCACTCTTGCTCGTCGTATAGTTTGCGATGTTCATGAAGGAGAAACATTATCAAAGGGCGAGGTTTACGGAATAATAAAATTTGGTAGTCGTAGCGATATATGGCTCCCAATAGGTGCGATTCCTCTCGTCTGCGTAGGACAAAAAGTAATAAGTGGAGAAACAATATTAAGTGATATGGCTCTTTCTAACGTAGCTCTTCGTGAGGGAGTTATTGTCCCATAAAAATTTAATAATTTGGTTTTAACAAAATGAGTTCGTTTGAAAGTGTTCTCCTCAGTCTTCAGGATTGGGGATATTGGCTTGTGTTCTTTGGCTCGATGGTAGAAGGAGAACTTATACTCCTGTCTGCTAGCGCAGCTGCTTCCTTGGGATACTTAGATATATCCAAGGTTTTTACAATAGCATTTTTAACAACGGTGTTCGTCGATCAGGGATTATTTTTTATAGGAAGACATATAGGAACTGATTGGCTCATAAGACGAGTTCCAAAACTTGAAAAAGCACGAAATAAAGCTTTTTTGTTTCTAAACAGAATGGAAATATTCTTTATTTTTGCGTTCAGATTTATATATGGGATAAGAACAGTCAGCCCCCTAATAATAGGATCCGCAGGAATAAAACCACTAAAATTTATACTATGTAACATAGTTTCTGGCTTAATCTGGGCAGGGGGAAGTTGTTGGCTAGGCTATGAAATTGCCGACACTATAAGTGACGGCAGATTTAACTATAAAGATCTAATTTTATATACGTCAGCAATAATTGCGTTTGGGGCATTATTAGTATATTTAATAACAAATAAAAAGTATAACAAATAATCTCTATTACATTAATATACAAACTAAAAGCGAAGTCATTACAGTTGAAAGGAAACCAGTAATGAATGCCTTTCCCATTAACGGTTTTATATAAGGGGATTTCGGCGCAAGCGTAACCATCGCACTTAGAGTAATCCCCATAACGGATATATTTCCAAAGTTACCGATCATAAATATCGATTTAATTATTGACGCATCAGACATACTGTGTTTTGTTAATTCTGCTATTGCAACAACTTCATTAAGAATTGTTTTAGATGCAATAACTTGAGAGAATGGAGAAAAGTCTACTGATGGGATTTCTAATAGCCAAACAATTGGATACATAACTGAGCCCGCTAAGCGTTGTAATGTAACAGGTTCTCCTTTAAAATTCGGTAACCCCGCTAATAATTCATTTGAAAAACTTATTAAAGCCATCATACCGATTAATGAACCAACTATTGCAATCCAAGTTGCAGTTCCGGTTGACAAACCAACATTAATAGCGTCACTTAAGGACGTATAAGGTTGCACTAATTTATGACCTGAAGCTGTTTCAATTACATGTTCCTTCGGTATTACAATAGAACAAATTACAAGTGTTGTAATTACATTAAGTATATTCGCAATTATAAAATATTCAATTGCATTTGGAGTAACAGATTTAAGAAGATCGGCATATACAGGCATTACTGATGCCGAACTAGTAGAGCAGGCCAGAGAAAGGATTATAAACATTTCATTCTTAGTTAAATCGTTTAGATACGGCTGTATCATAAGCGGAGCTTCAAATTGCCCCAATAAAACTTTCGACACCGAGACCATTCCAAGCGAGTCAGATATTTTGAATATATATTTAAATGGAAATCCCAATACTCTCGCAATTATTGGCATTATTTTACAATACGTTAGTATCGAAAAGAAAACAGCCATGAATATAACCATTGGGAACGATTGTAGTCCCAAAATAAACGTACTAATGCCTTCTTTTAGTTCAAATGGTAATTTATCTCCACCAAGATAACCAAAAACAAATTTTGTTCCTTCGATTGATGCTTGACTCATTTTTAAAATAAAGTCAGCTACTGTTTTGACTACGCTTATTGTCGCTTGGCTATGCAGTAGCAACAGCGTCATTACTATTTGTAAAGCAACGCCTCCGATCAAAATAGTAGCGTTTTTGCGTCTGTTTTTCCAAAACAATTTCCTGTCACTACACAATGCGAATGCTACACAAAAACAAATTATATACCCTAGTATGTTGCGAAGCATTTTTTAAATCCAACAAATTTTTTACAATTTAATGATATTACACAGTGTTGTATATACACGAGCGTGCAAGTTAACAAAATGAAACTTTGTAAGATACACTGTTAGTAGGAGCGTAACGTATGAGAAAAATATTAAAGAAGAGAAATACCCAAATGTTATTAACAGGTTCTCTGTTAATACTTCTTATTTTTGATGTTTTTATCAGGCTAATTTCTTACAAGACTATATACATGGACGAAAGATTTAAATCTATTGTTGAAAATATTTTGTTATACGAAGGAGGATATATTAATAATCCATCAGATCCCGGTGGTGAAACAAATTTTGGAATTTCCAAACGAAGTTATCCCATGCTCGATATAAAAAATATTACAAGAGAAGATGCAATTGATATTTATTATAGCGATTATTATCTTATAAATAATATTGATGCTATTTGTGACTACGATATAGCTACGAAGTTAATGAACATGTTTGTTAATATGGGAGCTAAAAATGCAAAAAAAATTATGTGTAGATCATTAAGAGCTTGCGATTTTCAATGTGATGAAAATACTCCAGATATATCAAAATTAATTTCAGTAATAAATGATATGACAAAACAAAACCGCAACCGAGAAATTCTTGTTGCTCTCCGTAGCGAGATGGCAGGGTACTACAGATCCCTTGCAGGAGAAAAACCAACGTTAAAAACTTTCCTTAAAGGATGGTTAAAAAGAGCCTACTCATAGCTGTTTAACAATATCATTGATAACCCTTTTTGCATCGCCTAGTAACATAAGCGTGTTTTGCTTGCTAAATAACGGGTTATCGATACCAGCATATCCAGGATTTAGAGACCGTTTTATAACAACAACTGTTTTAGCTTTCCACACTTCAAGTACTGGCATTCCATAGATCGGAGATTGAGGATCATCCTTTGTGCTTGGATTTACGGTATCATTTGCTCCGACAACAATAACAATATCAGTTGATGCAAATTCATTGTTAATATTATCAAGTTCGTATACAAAATTATCGCTTATATTTGCTTCGGCAAGTAATACATTCATATGCCCTGGCATACGACCTGCTACTGGATGTATCGCAAATTTTACATTTACATCACGAGACAAAAGTTTATCAAGTAGGTCTTTAATTCCATGCTGAGCCTGAGATACTGCCATGCCATAGCCAGGGACTACTATGACAGAACAAGCATTTTCAAGCATAAACGCTATATCTTCAGCAGTACATAAGTTGACGGAACTTTGAACAGCCATGTTTTTACTACCGACCTGTTGACTTCTAAAGCCTACCGATATAACATCAACTAAATTTCTGTTCATTCCTTTACACATTATGTGGCTCAGCATAGCTCCAGATGTTCCGACCAATGCACCAACAATTATAAGTAGATTGTTTGAAAGGGTAAACCCTATACCTGTAGCTGCCCACCCAGAAAGCGAATTAAGTATTGAAACAATAACGGGCATATCTGCTCCGCCTATTGGAACAATAATAGTAAATCCTATCACTATTGACAATAGCATAATTGTAATAAGTCGATGTAATTTAGGATCTTTTATGAATAAAAATGTTAACAATATTAGCATTAATACTAATATTGTATTCAAAATATATATATTACTAAAATTATTGTTTTTAAATTTTCCGCATAATTTCAAACAAGCAACAAAAGAACCTGCAAAAGTTATTGATCCGACAGCAAGACCAAGCGCTATTTCTAATGAAAGGGATACATTATTATCCAAATGTAGGTTAAACATTACAGGGTTTAAAAATATTGCCGTATCTGTGCACACAGCAGATAAACCTATAAGGCTGTGAAATGCTGCAACTAACTGGGGCAAATCTTTCATTTTTATCTTTTTTGTAATGACCCAACCAACACCCCCCCCCAAACTCATCACTGCAATAATCCACAAACCTCGGGGATTTAAAGAATATGATATAAAGGTCGCTATCGTCGCGATTGCCATACCCGCAATTACTAAATTGTTACCTTTTACCGCCGTCCTTACCGAGGATAATTTACGCAAAGCAAGTATAAACAACACAGCACAGACTAAATGTACAATCATTTTTATTCCTTATTACTTTTGAACATTTTTAGCATTCTATGCGTTATAAAGACCCCTCCAATTATATTAATACTTGCTAATAAAACTGCAAAAAGGGATAAATAAAAAACAGATGTTGATGTATTGTTCATTATTCCGATTGATATACTAACGATTATTATAATGCTTGATATAGCATTTGTTACAGACATCAAAGGAGCGTGCAGAGCTGGTGTTACTGATGATATCACGTAAAATCCAACAAAGCACGCGAGAATTAGTATTGTTAAACACTCAACAGAAAGCATATCAATCATTTAATAGTCTATCCGTATGGATTTTAACACTTAAACTGTGGGCTTAATAATCCTCCACAAATCGGACATCGACAAACCATTTGCTTTTAAAATATCAGGAACTAAAGATGTCGCAGTCATTCCCGGTTGAGTATTTATTTCAAGAAAATACATTTGTGAGCCATCGTACCTAAAATCAATTCGTGCGATACCATTACACAAACATGCGTTATACGCTATTCTAGCCATTCTATGTAGTTCTTCTTTTGCTTTTTCTGGAAGCTCGTAGTCCGCCTTATGAGACGATCCACCATTAGAGTATTTTGCTTCAAAATCATAAAATATGTTTTTGTACGTAATTTCTACACTTCCTATTGCGTTGCCATTTATAACAAGAACTGTAAACTCTCGACCTGGAATGTAGTTCTCGATCAAAACTCGATTTCCATATTGCCACGGCATTGATTGCACTTTTTGCAAATCATTCTTATTGTATACTAAATGTATTCCAACGCTTGAACCATTATTTGCAGGTTTTATTATAAATGGATAGTCAAAATTTATATTCGAATTATTATTAATTAAATTAATATCATTTGCAGTTATACACATTCCAGGAATTGTTAAAACACCAGCTTTTTCAACTATTATTTTTGTTATTTCTTTATTAAAACATACTGCTGAGCTTAAAACATTACTGTTGCTGTATGGAACTCCGAAAATTTCAAGAATCCCTTGAATAGTTCCATCTTCTCCGCCCGTTCCGTGTAACATATTAAACACATAGTCAGGGTTAGTTCTATAAAGAGCATCAGTTAATTCTCGTAAGTCTTTTTTAACATCAATTACTGTTACATCAAATCCCATCGACTTTAGGTCGACAGAAACTTGTTGTCCTGACCGAATAGATACGTCACGTTCATCAGACCACCCTCCGGACAGTACAGCAATTTTCTTTACACCATTCATATGAATTAATTGTCTTTGGTTAACTTTGGCAACACCGCTATATGTAATTCTTTCAGCTGTTCTGGAGTTACATCAGCAGGCGCGCCCATCATTAAGTCTTGAGCTTTCTGATTAAATGGGAAAGCTATAACTTCACGGATGTTTTCAGTTTGAGCTAGAAGCATTACCATCCGGTCAATTCCAGGAGCACAACCACCGTGAGGAGGCGCGCCATATTTAAACGCTTTAATCATTCCCCTAAATTTATCATCAACAAATGCTTTATCATGTCCCGCAATTTCAAATGCCTTGTACATTATTTCGGGAACATGGTTACGAATAGCGCCACTCGATAGCTCAATACCATTACAAACTATGTCGTATTGATAGGCTTTTATATCAAGTGGATCCATAGTATTTAGTGCTTCAAGACCACCTTGAGGCATCGAAAAAGGATTGTGTGAAAATATTATCTGCTTAGTTTCTTCATCGTATTCAAACATTGGGAAATCAACAACCCAACAGAATTTGTACATCTTACAATCAGTTAACCCAAGCTCTTTACCTAAATGAGTACGCACTTGATGAGCGAGACTATTAACATCTTTGCAACATATGAAAAAGACAACGTCCCCGTCATTCATCTTGTTTATTTCAGCTATCCGTGCCAATTCACTTTCGTTAAGAAATTTAACTATAGGACCTTTATATTCAGATGAAGACACACGTGTTATATAACCTAAGCCAGGGAGTCCCAGCTCTTTAGCCCAATTGTTTAATTTGTCGAAGAAACTCCGGGGCTGTTCTGAGCATTTAGGTACATTTATGCCTCTTACAAATTGACCGGTTTCAATGTTGTTTTTGAATGCTGTAAAACCTGAGTTTTTGAAAACCTCTGTTAAGTCTTCAATTATAAGAGGATTCCTCATATCTGGTTTATCGCAACCATAATGAAGCATTGCATCGGCGTATGTAATCCTTGGAAATGGATGCTCAGTTACATCAAAACCTTCGGGCGCAAACTTTTTAAATGTGTTGTAAATAACTGGTTCTATAGCAGTAAATACATCTTCCTGTGATGCAAAGCTCATTTCGAGATCTAACTGATAAAATTCACCGGGAGAACGATCAGCACGGGCATCCTCATCTCTAAAACAAGGAGCTATCTGAAAATATCTGTCAAATCCTGCAACCATTAATAATTGCTTAAATTGTTGTGGAGCCTGAGGTAAAGCATAGAACTTACCATGATGAATACGACTAGGAACTAAATAATCTCTTGCTCCTTCTGGAGACGATGCCGTTAAAATAGGTGTTTGTATTTCTAAAAATCCTTGTTCAGTCATTTGTTGGCGAATGTATGAAATGACCTTAGATCGAAGAATTATGTTGTTATGTTGTTTTTTCTTACGTAAATCAAGATAACGGTACGTTAACCTTGTGTCTTCAGGGAATTTTATGTCACATTCTGTTTCACGTATTTGAAGAGGTAGATCTCCCTGAGGCGCTGATAGTATTTCCAACTTATCAATAGATACTTCTATTTCTCCTGTTGTCATTTTTGGATTTACTGTTCCTTCTTCACGTTTAAGAACCGTTCCAGTAATTGCTATTACTGTCTCAAGCCTCAGTTTCTCAGCCGTTTTAAAGACCCCATCTGTTTGTTTTACGACACATTGAGTAATTCCGTAATGATCTCTCAAATCAATAAACAGAAGTCCACCATGATCCCGTGTTGTATCAACAAACCCACATAACCGAACTGTTTCACCTGCGTTTGATAAACGCAATTCATCACATGTGTGAGACCTGTATGCAGTCTTATAAGTCATAATCATTTAATAAAATTTCCACTATAACAATTTTATCACCGTTACGGCTTCATTTCTCCGTTATGCGACCTATTTGCTAAGATAAAATTAAATCAGAGTTTTTAGAGAAAATCTAACTATGGACAGTGTAAAATTCACCAGCCAGTACGAGCCAGCAGATTTTGAGACATTTGTACTCGTTACTCATGATGCAGGCGCTAATTTTTTGGAGGATAAAATTAAAAGCATTACAGGAACAAGTGTAATCTTAGAAGATTTCAGTAATGCTGAACGGAATACAGTCAAAAGTTATAATTTTGTTGCAGATGGCAAATTTAAAGAAATAATTATTGCCAGTGCAGGAAAGCTTTCGGAAGTCTGTGACATGAGACTTGAAAAACTTGGGGGCTATATATATAGCAAGATAAAAACTAACAATTCACGAATTTGTGTATTAAACAATATCGAAGGTATAGGACATGAAACAACCTCGGCATTTTTAACTTCCGGTATTATTCTCAAATCATGGCAATTTGATAAATATAAAACTGAAAAGTTACCTGCCAAGATTGGTTCTTTAACGTGTGTTACCAACTATATAGAGCAAAATGAAAGTAAATATCCTGAACTTGATGCTCTAATTCAGTCAATATTTGATGTAAGAACAATGGTTACAGAACCTGCGAATGTTTTAACCCCGACAGCTCTAAAGAATATGGCTCTCGATTTAGAAGATTTAGGTGTTAATGTTTCAATTCTCGACAACAAAGATATGGCAAAACTTGGAATGAATGCATTGCTAGGTGTCAGTAAGGGAAGTGAACAACCGCCATATATAGTAATTATGGAATACCGCAATGGGAAAAAACAGGATAAAGTTCTTGGTTTGGTTGGTAAAGGTGTAACTTTTGACGCTGGAGGTATATGTCTCAAACCTGCTAAAGGTATGTCTGAAATGAAAGGAGACATGACAGGGGCTGCGGTTGTAATAGGAATAATCAAGGCATTAGCATTGCAACAAGCTCAAATTAATGTTATAGGCGCAATAGGGCTTGTTGAAAATACTATTTCTGGAAATGCTCAAAAGCCAGGGGATGTTGTAAAAGCAATGTCAGGGACAACAATAGAGGTTGATAACACCGATGCTGAGGGTCGGTTAGTCTTGGCTGATGTGTTATGGTACGTCCAACAAAAATATTCACCGAATATAGTTATTGATTTTGCAACTCTAACAGGAGCTATACAAGTTGCCTTAGGGCATGAGTTTGCCGGATATATGTCAAACAGCGACGAATTGTCTCGACAACTTGAGCTTTCGTCTAAGAATGTTGGCGAAAAAATATGGAGATTACCGTTACACCAATCCTATGAAGATGATATAAAGTCTGATATAGCGGATATAAAAAACGTTGGTTCAGGTCGTGGTGCCGGTAGTATTACCGCAGCAATGTTTTTGAAACATTTTATAAAAGATAGTACACAGTGGGCACACATAGATATCGCCGCAACTGAATGGGATAGCAGAGATAGGGCATTGTCTCAAAAAGGGGCTACTGGGTTCGGCGTTAGACTTATTAACGACTTTATAAAGAAAAACGTAATGGATGAAGAATGAAAGTTTTAGTAAAGCAGAATGTTTTAGCTCAAGTATTGGCACATGCTAACCGTATTGTAGAAAAACGGTTAGCAACTCCAGTTTTGGGCTGTGTATTAATTGAGACGATTGATGATAAGAATGTCAGGGTTACTTCGACTAATCTTGATATGACCGTTATAGACATAATGCCCTGCACAGTTGATTTACAAGGTGCTTATTGTATACCAGCAAGCTTGCTGTATGATATTACAAAAAAGCTTAATGCGAATTCTGAAATACTTCTTGTTAAGTCAGAAGAAATGAATACAATATCTGTTACCAGTAATAAAGCAAATTTTTCGTTGCACTATATAGAAAGTGGAGAATTTCCCCCAATAGCGAAACAAGAACATTTGCTCTCTTTTGAATTAAAAGCGAGCCTTCTCAAGGATGCATTAAATGTTGCAAAAGTTTCAATGTCTCAGGATAGTGCAAGGATTCAGCTTAATGGCATTAACATGCATTATGAAAATTTGAAGGGGGTCGATAGTTTGCGCATAGTAGCAACAGACTTATTCAGAATTGCATGCGTTAGTATTCCAGTATCAGACGATGCAAAAGGGATGGCTCCGGTCATTATTTCGAGGCGTGCAGTCGGGGAGCTTTTACACCTTTTGGATGATGTTGATGAAACTGATGTTGTTATCGTTACAATCCAAAATGGGCAAATAATGTTTGAAACGTCTTTGAAAAACGGCGTTCAGTCTTCATACAGTACTCGTCTTATAAGCGGCGCTTTCCCAGATTATAAAATGGCATTGAATGTTAATAACGATAAGGTGTTAGTAGCAGATACTGAAGAGCTTGTTGATGCGCTAGATAGGGTAAGTACAGTAATTTCTGATATGTCAAACTCAGTGAAGCTAAGTTTATCGGGAAATTCCCTTACGCTTAGCGGTGTAAGTCGTGAGTTTGGTAGCGCCACTGAAACATTAGAAATCAATTTCAAATCTGAAGAACCTTTAGATATATGTTTTAATAGCCGTTATTTACTTGAGCTCTTAAAACAGATTAATTCGAAAGAAGTTCTAATCTCTTTTAATACAAGTTCATCACCTACTGTAATAAAACCAGTTGTTGAAGAAAAGGATGATAAAGAAAAGTCGGAGTTAGCGGATACTACATTTGTAATAATGCCTGTAGAGCTTATACATAGCTGATTGTTTATTTTTTCTACCGGTGCAAATTTTTGCCATCGGTAGTTTTTTGTTATTGCTCTGTAAATAGATTTTCTGGGCTCAAATTAACACCAGCAGAATCTTTTTCAACACATTCAATTACTGGAATGCCAGTTATTTCTTCACACATTAGTTTATTATCTTGATGCATTATATTCTTTTTCTCAAAATTATTAAAAATAATACCCTTTGTATTTAAGTTATGTTGTTTCATGTATTCGCAGGTTAAAACAACGTTGTTTATTGTCCCTAATCCCGCATCAGCGACAATTAAACAAGGTAAGTTAAGTTGTTTTATTATGTCTATTAAGAAAATTTTCTTATCATCATAACGTATAGGACAAACTATCCCCCCACTCCCTTCAGCTATGACAAATTCATATTTCTGACAAATACTTTTATAAAACCCATTAACTTTATTTAGGTCGACAGGACGGTCTTCAATTCTTGAGGCAAGATGTGGAGAAAATGCATGTTCATAAACATAAGGACACATTTCATCCAACGGTTGTGAAATACCAGATACTGTTTTTACGCGTAAAGCATCACCAGGTATCAGCCTTCCTTTGGTGTCGCGGTCATTCCCACTCATAGCAACTTTAAAATACCCAACATTAATACCTTGTTCGTGCAATTTTTTTACAAGTAAACCAGCAACATAAGTTTTACCTACATCAGTTCCAGTTCCTGTAATAAATATTCCCTTATTCATTTATATCAACCTTCTCAACTAAAAATCCCATATCTTTGAACATTTTTATATCTTCATTTATCTTGTTTCCTGAGGTTGTAAGCATATCCCCAGTTATTGCAGAATTTGCTCCAGATTTAAATGCCTGTTTTCCACAGTCTTTAACTAAATTACGTCCTGCGGCAAAGCGTATATCAGCATTTGGATTTATATACCGAAATATTGCTATTGTTCTTAAAATGTCATTCTCCGATATTCGTTCCATATTTTCAAGTGAAGTTCCTTTTATAGGTATAAGCGCATTTATTGGTATTGATTTAACACCAAGTTCGGATAAACTTATTGCCATATCAATCCTATCTTCCCACGTTTCGCCCATTCCTATTATTCCACCTGAACAAACTTCAAAGCCTACACTTTTAGCACGTTGTATACAATTTATTTTGTCCTCATATGTATGCGTTGTACAAATATTGTGAAAGTTTCTTTTTGATGTTTCTATATTACAGTGGTATCGTCTTACACCTGCGCCGTAAAGTTCTTTAAATTGTTCTAAAGTAAGTAATCCCATCGATGCACAGAGCCCTACGCGACATTCATGTTTTAATTGTTTATACACTGATAATGCTTTTTTAAAATCATTACCACAGAGAGATCGCCCAGCTGTAACTATTGCGAACCTATGAACGCCTTGTTTTTCGTTGTGCTTGCATTCTTCAAGTATTTTATCTCCATCAAGAAAACCGTACTCTTCAATTCCGGTACAGTTATGTATTGACTGAGCACAAAATTTACAGTTTTCAGAACATTGTCCACTTCGCCCATTAATTATTGAGCAGAGATCAATACGGTCTCCGCATAATTTACTACGTATAATATCAGCCCCTTTACACAACTCATTTAAATTGTACGCTACAAAAAAATTTGTTTCGTCTTCGCGTTTAATTCTGTGTCCATTGATAATGTTTTCAGCAAGCTTTAACACATTCATCTTAAAAACCACGCTTTCATTGTGTCAGTAATTTTAACAAGTTCTTCTTTTGTTATTACATATGGTGGCATTGTGTACATGCAATTAAGAAACGGTCTTACAAATACTCCTCTATCATACGCGAACTGTTTAAATCCGTTAATCGTTGACTTATCGAAAACTTCAATACAAAGACATGCTCCCATAACACGTATTTCTCTTATTCTTGGATCCGTAAAATCTGCCACTTCACGTTTTAAAATCTCAGATATCTTTTTTATTTTGTCTAAGTAATTATTTTTTTCAAAAAGTTCAATTGATTTCAAAGCTACAGAGCACGCAAGTGCATTACCCATAAACGTAGGTCCATGCATCAATGCATGCGTTGGATCATTATCGTAAAATCCATTCCAAACGCGTTTATTTGCAACAGTTACTGCATGACCGATATAACCACCACTCAACGCCTTGCCAAGTACAAGTATATCGGGCTGGACAAGATCGGCAACGAAACGGTTACCAGTGCGACCAAAACCTGTAGCGACTTCGTCAAATATAAATAAGACATCGTACTCATCACATAATTCCCTTGCTCTTTTTAAAAATGAAACGTCATACATTCTCATACCACCAGCTCCTTGTAGAAGAGGCTCAACTATAAAGCACGTCAGTTGCTTACCAAAATTGGTAAATGCCTTTTCAAGTGCGGTAATATTTGTTGAAATGTGTATTACATTATCTTTCTTTTTACCAAAAGCAAAATGATAATCTTCATCGTCTCCTACTTCCATTGTTTTAAAAGTGTCGCCGTGATAGGCATGGTCTAAAGCCAAAATTTTGTTACGTGATGAATTGCGATTTGTATTAAATTGCAGTGCCATTTTTAGAGCGACTTCAACAGCAACGCTTCCAGAGTCAGAAAAAAAACAATAATCAAGATCGCCCGGTAATAATTCGGCTAACTTTGTTGATAATTTTTCGACTGGGTCATGAGTTAATCCCCCGAGCATTATGTGAGAAAATTTATTGACTTGCTGAACAATTGCTTCATTTAATTCAGGATTGTTATATCCGTGAATGACACACCACCACGAAGATATTGAATCAATAAGATCTTGCCCATCTTCTGTATACAAATGTACGCCCTTTGCGTTAATTATTTTTATGGGTGGCTCAGTTGTCTTCATCTGACAATACGGATACCAAATCATTTTTCAACAAATTTTTACAAAAACCACGTCTATGATAACAAAATGCGGTTGCAAGAATGCCAGATTTCCATTTGAGATGTTATATCTGAAAAATTAGACATTGATTACGTTTCAATAGAACTTTATGCTGTTACTATACATCTTAACATTTTAAATATGTATCAATGTAGTTTATAGCTGCAATAATCTTTTGTCTCCCGATTCTATTATTTGGCTTAATACGATTCAAATAGCTAGATAAAATTTTTTTAAAATCACATATTGCTCGTACACACTTCTTCTTGTGTTCGATGCGTTGTAATTCAACGTCTTTTGAATCGCCCTCAGTTTGATATCGGTTTATGTAGTGCACGAAATCTGTTACAAACTCATACAACATAGAGAAATCTATGCGAGGAAGATAAGGTGTAATGTCCAAGAGAAATAGCTCGTCAGGGTCATATATTTGGTCGGCAACGCAACGACTAAGACGTTTTTTATATTCTTGCGCAGTGTTCGGTTTCCCTTTCGGAACTCCTCTATGCGGAAATATGTTGGCACATTCATTGTTAAACTTTAAGTATGCTTTTGCTGAATTTTCGCTTAATGTTTCAAAAAAATCTTGTGGGTGAGATGTAAACAATGTTAGTTTTGTTTTGTTAACAAAACCGTTAATTCCTTCTGAATAAAAGCGATCTTTATTATTCGCATAACTCTGTTTAATCTTGTTAATTATTTTGTCTATATTTGGGTTTGCAACGCCTACATCAATTTGTAATTTTAACAATGTTTCGACTATATATTTGTACTCGTAAACGCTAATCTTTTTATACTGAGATTTTCTGTTCATTATATCAAACAGTTTATTAATAGCCTCATTCGTACGATTGTCATCATACAAATGATATTTGAAGATAATATCTAAACACTTAATATCGCTGTTTCTTTCCTCTGTCATTTTTTCTATTGCAAAATATTTTTTATATTGCTTAAAGGTTTTTTTTATGTTTTCTTCATCAAGATTAAAACCTTCAACGTATTTGTAACAGAATTTAAATAATGGATAATTTTTATCGCCTAATAATTGTGTATCAAGCTCTGAATAATAGAGCGATTCATCGTAGCGAATATACGGATTAGTACCATATGTGTTAAGTTTTTGTAGGAACCAACTCGAAGGATTCTGTGTTTTTGCTTCATGAAATTTTGGCATTTCGGTTTTATTTAATTTGTTGGTAAAAATTTTTTGTATAAATACAACTAACCCGATAAATATACATTTTTTAAATTCATCATCTGTTCTTATTTTGTTTTTTCTAATAAAATTAAAAACTTCATGTACTTTTTGGCATGCCATTATGAATTCACGGTAGTTAAATTTATATAAATCATTGTCTGTTGTCTCTTTAAATTTATTAAAAGGCAGTGCTTCTGCATAAATTTTAAATTGTCTTAGATCTTCTTCGAAATCTTTCTCAATATGTCTTTTCTGGAGAAATCTACCAATTATTGCTTTAACGGTTTCTTTTAAATCAGTTTGAAACTGTATTGTATCCATTACCGTTTTTTCTTTTTCTTCATCGTAGATTTTTTCTTGTCTTTCGCCCAGTTTTTCTTTTAATTTTTCTTCATTGACCACTAATAAAATTTTTGTTCCATCATTCCCGTCTATGTCACACAGACTATTAACCCAGCCAAATAAATCAAATATATCGATATTCGTTCGCTCTACATCTTCTAGAACTATAAGAGTTTTTTTTAATTTACGTATCTTTTTGACATTTTCAATAGAAATGGTATTTTCAAATTCAATTGATTTAAAATAAAACCAACTTAGACATAAAGTAACCGCGAGCCATATAACACCGATGATTAATAAGCTGAGATGAATAAAAAATTTATAAATTGGGTAAACAAAATCTTTATAAATCTGGTAAAACAAGCCGGTAGCTGTTAAAAATCCAACTGATGATATAAATTTTGGTAACTTATGCCGATAATTCTTCCCTGTAAAGTTAGAATAAACAACGCTATTTAATTCTTTTATGTCATTTCGTCCGTAAAGCGATATAATTACGCATTTATACTTGTGTTTTTTAAGTTCGTCTTTTAGTGTATATCGAATATAAAAACTTTTTCCAGAGCCCCATTTACCATCAAGCATGATAGCCCGACCAGTCATGTTAGGCGTCTCTATATAATTCAATACATAGTTGTTCAACTCTTTATATGACATAACACCTCCCACTAATTTCTAAAATGCTTAGATTGTAAGATACGACAGACATATATGTTACGAGAAGTTTGATATAAATTCGTGTTATTGCCCCTTGTAAACTATCTCTTAGTATTATTCAATTGTTTAAACTTCTTTCGCACTTGTTTTTATAACAATCCAATTTTGTTTTTCTGAAATATTTGACGAAAAGACCCAGGTGTGACTGACAGTTCTTGATAATTTATTTGGATTATCTGGAGAAATCCCATTAACATCAATCATCGCACTTACTTGTTCTACTATGAAATTAATAGTAATTTCAACAGAGATCGACGAGATGTTTATATCTTTTATTTTTGTTTCTTTATGAGTAATCGATAATTCCTGTCGAAGATTGTTTTCCTCTCTTTTTTGAATTTGATTAGCAAACTGTTCGTATAATTTTTCACTTAATCTCGACTTAAGCGTCTGATGCTGAGACGAAGCAAAAGCATTAAAAACTTCATCGAATGTCTGTTCTGATTGTTTAATAAATACTTCTGGAATAAAATCGGGATACATTGTTTTGAGTTCGTTTATCTTGAGACTTATACGTTTATCATCCTCTGATATTTTTTTATCAGTATTAACAGTCTCTGTTGCTGGTTTTATCCTTACAAAGTTGTTCGGATTGGAAAACTGAACTTTTCCAAAACTTTTATATAATTTAAAAAATACTATTAATGCAAACAACAAAAACAGAAATAAGACCATTCCTCAACTCCACTAAAAAAACACCGGATTGGTTTATAAGCCGGGTTCTGTCCGAAATTGCAAATTCTCACGGCTTCTCGCCGCAATTATATCCGCAAAATCTGATTGATCATTTATCTGGAACTGCCGTTACCAACAGTTTCTAGCAACCTACCCGAACGGTTCGGTAATAAGCACCCGTGATAATAAAATCTCACCGTCCCTATTTGGTCTTGCTTCGAATGGGGCTTGCCACGCTACGTACGTTTGTACGCACGGTGAGCTTTTACCTCACCTTTTCACCCTTACCGACATATGTAAAGCCGGCGGTATACTTTCTGTTGCGCTTTCCCTGTATAGCAAAACATTGCCACACGCCGGGCATTAACCCGGCATTCTGCTTATTTGAAGCCCGGACTTTCCTCTGTATAGAAATACAGCGACCAATCAACCAATCCTAGCCAATTATACCACGGCGTTCCTTTTTCTAACGTTGAAATATACCGGGATTGAAATAAGGAGTAAAATACCAAGAGCGTAAAGGCTTTTTATACTCGAGCTTGACATTATAAGGATACAGAAGGCAAAGGCTCCTAGAGTAATCAGTAGTTTCCACCAGGAATATTTTTTGTTTTTTACAGCCCACGTTACATAAGAAACTATAGCAACTAGATATAATGCTAGGTATATTATTACCGACATATCTAAAAATTCGCTTAGCGTTGATCCGAACGGCGTGGCTTCATTTATTATTAATATCGCTATTGTTCCAAGGCAAGCTATCCATAAAGCAGTTGTTGGAGATCCATTGCATGAAGTTTTACTGAAGCACTTAGGGAAGATCCCTTCGTTGCTAGCAGATTGTGCAATCTGTCCGCTAAATAACACCCATGCATTCAAAGACCCATAGCACATTATAAATGTCAATATTCCTATTAATTTATCGTAAGATCCGTCTAATAACGTTCCTAAAACAGTAGCAAACGGTGCCCCATTTTTTTCAAGCTCTGCTAAAGGAATAACACCAAAAACAGAAACAGTTATAAGCAAACTTACTACAGCGACGAATGTTGTTCCTAAAACAATTCCCCATGGAACTGTTTTTTTAGGATTAATAACAGAATGAGCGGCTGCCCCTCCTTCTTCAAGTCCTACAAATGCCCAACACGCAACAAGGCTTGATTTTAGAATTGTCTCAGTAACTGACATACCAGCAGGTGTGTGTTCTGCAAAATGCTCATGATGTATATTCCCAAAAGCTAAAATTGGTACAACTACTAGTGGCAGTATTTTTAGTATTAGCAATATATTACCCAAGTATCCGCCACACTTCACACCTTTAACGTTTATCGCAGTCAATGATAGTACTATTGAAATCTCAGCAATAAGTTTACCAGTTGGTGAAAAATCGCCAACGGCACAACACAAGTAATTCACGGCTGTTGCTATTATTATTGGGTTACACGCCCATGATCCACACCAGTAAATCCAAGTTACAAAGAAGCCAACTTTTTCACCAAAAAACATTCTTGCATATGTATGCGGCCCTCCAGGTTTATCTGTATCCATACAAAGAAATGCAAAAACCATGGCGATCATTATTGCTCCAAGTCCGCCTATTACCCAACCTATTAAACCGAATGCACGGAAGCGTGCCAATTCAGCTGGTAATAAAAATATACTTGCACCTATTTGTGCATTTATAACAATTGATAGGAATGTCCAAAATCCTATTTTATTTTTCAAATCCTCTGACATCGCTAAAACTCCGTGTCAACAAAACAAACACATTTTACAATATTTAAGAATGTTAAACTGAAGTGTATGACTTTCAGTAGTTATTAGCTGGTAAAATGGCAAAAGATAATTTCAAAGTAGTTGCTAAAAATAATAAGGCAAGATTTGATTATGAATTATTAGATAAATATGAAGCTGGAATTGTTTTAACAGGATCTGAAATAAAATCGATGCGTACCGGACATGTTAGTTTAACAGAAGCGTTTATCGGCGTAATGGCTGATAGCCCTCACCTTTATTTATTCAATGCAAATATATCAAAATATAAAGAGGCAACATACAATAACCATGAACCGCGTCGCCCCCGTATTCTATTGTTACACCAACAGGAAAAAATAAATCTTATAAATGATATTCAAAAAAAAGGTTTAACAATAGTTCCTCTGACTATATACTTTAATGACAAGGGGCGCCTGAAGCTAAGTATAGCCCTTGCTAGAGGTAAAAATATAGTTGATAAAAGAAATACCATAAAAAAACGTACCTGGAATATCGATAAACAACGAATTTTAAAAAGTTATAATAAGTAAAACTTAACCTAAGCATTATTCGTTTACAGGTGAGCATTACTTACAACATCTATACTTGAATAAAGAGGAAGGAATGTACCATATATAAATAGAACTAACAATCCGCCGACTATGCATATTA
>CACZTP010000003.1 GCA_902784055.1 uncultured Pseudomonadota bacterium | reverse complement strand
TATCAGTTGGATAACTTCTGTTGAGTAACAGCTGTAAACAATTTTTAAGGAAGAAGGGAGAAAGAGACTTATGAAAAGTTTTAAAAACAAACATTTAAAGGGACTATTAACAAGTATTTGTTTAATAACATCCTTGGGGTTTATTTCAAATAATAGCGCTATTGCCATGGAAAACTCAAATACAAGCGCAATAAACATCAATAATAAATATATATGGGAAAAAGAATTTACTAAAAGTTCACTTATAAAATATGCAAAAAGTAAAAAAATTAATTTTAACGAAGACAAGATTTTAAAGGTAGATACTAGAAAAGATTTTTTACAAGGAATAATAGATACAGTAAAAACATCTTTTGACGCTGATATTGTTTCGCAACACTGTATAGCAACTATGGTTTATAACAAATTCCTTGGAAATAAAATTAGTTTTGAATCTAGTCATGGAATTGAAGAAATGCTTTATGCGATGTATTTGACGTCAATAGAAGATGAAAACGACGTATCCAAAATAGACTACAGACTTGGGAGATCGTATTTAAATGGTTTCATTTGCTACCAATACATTCTCAACGTTTTTACTAATGATCGATTATTATGGCTTGACATCAACAATAATTTTACGCAATGTTACGACAAACTATTTGATGTTATAACGTACAAAATAAACCATAACGACACTATTGTTAACAACGTGTTAAAACGCCTTAAGTCTGCTGGTATAAATGTCAGCGTTAAGGAATTTATCGATAGAATTACTCGTGAGAAGCGGGAAAATACGCTGAAAAACTTTAATTTAGATACTGGGGTTACGCAGTACGGAACGCCGTTCTCTAAAACACTTATTAACAAACTTTTTATTACAACCGCTCTATTGTTTTCCAAATCTAAAAATAAAATTTGCAATAATTGTCATCCACTTGAGCATAAAATTTTACACTTGGTAAGTATTAGTAATTCAAAAAAATTCAATAAAGAGATTTTCGATTACCTGCTTCCCAACCTAGACTCTATTAGAGCAAGCTTTAACGAGATTTCAAATGCAAAATTTTATATTGAAACAACGATTAATTTAGTAGGAGAGAACGCGGATTCTTTGTCCGAAGACCTCATCAATTTTTGTGCGAACATGCACCACCTTCTTTACACTCGAGACAGCGCTGTACGCGCACTTGAAAACCTGATACAAGAAAGAAAGATTGAGGACAGAGAAAGAAAAATTGAAGCATATTTAAACTGTTGTGTAGCCAGTTTCATAAATAACTACTCTTCGGTATTTAAAAATAAACTATATTTTGTATTGCAACATTATATAAACGAGAATAGCAAGCTGTCGATCGAAGAAAAGAATGCTATATTTAGCAAACTACATCTAAGCAATGATAACTACAGTGTTCTTAAAGAAATTCTCGAAAAGCTTTCTCCAAATATTACTTTAGAGGATTGTGTTGAGTTGCTTCAAAAGATGAATTCAATATGCTATGACGGTTACTATACAGGGCTTTACTTTTCTTTAGTTAAACAAGTTGCTGAATTCCTAATAAATGAAAGCAACGTGTACATACTTATGAAGAACCTTAATTGATACTTTAACAGGTGTGTTCAAAATTTTTGTCTAACTATTTTTTTTAAATAAGTTATAAAAAATTAATCCAATTGTGCTGACAGTTATAAAACTGTCAGCTATATTAAATGTTGGAAAATGCCAGTCGCTGAAAATAACTTGAGATGAAAATATTTGTATGTATGAATTAACTCTACTTAACATACTACTTGGTATATAAACATCTATAAAGTCTACTACTGCTCCATGTGTGAATCTGTCAACAATGTTGCCGATTGCCCCGCCTACAATAAGTGACAAAAACAAGCGTTCTATAGAATCATTAAACCTCAAATAAGCCCATATGAGCAAAGAAATACAGAAAATTGATATTCCTATAATAAAGATCGAGCTACTACTGTCAAACATACTAAAACTAATACCTTTATTAAAACTTAGGATAAAATTAACACAAGGAAACACTTGGAATACTTCATAGATATTTAAATTGTTAATTGCATGAAACTTAGATGCTTGATCTATTATCATTACCAACATACACAAGAGAAAATACGTTGTATGTATTTGCTTGCGTTTCTTAGCAAATCGTATGTTACGCATTTTTAACCTCTTTATCTATCACTGTTATTACATTACTCTTTGTAAGCATTGTTGGAAGAATTATTGGTTTTCCATCTTTTGGATAGTACACATAAAACGGAACAGATACAGAACCAAACTTTGCTAATAGTTCTGAAACTTCTTCGCTTCTATTAGTCCAATCACATTTTATTGCATAAATATTTTTTTTATTAAACAATTTTATAATTTCTGCATCATTAAATACGCGACTATTGAATTGGCAATTTAAACACCATGAAGCTGAAAAATTTAAGAACATCGGGCGTTTTTCTGGCAACGCTCCAGCATATTGATGCCAAGTAATTTTATTGCTTTGTGTCCTGGTATTTACAGTTATATACCCTGATGCGACAACAGCAAATGTTGATATAGACAATATCATCCGAACGATTTTATTAGTAGATATATTTTGAATTGAATATAGCAAAAAAGCACCAATGACAAGTGTCATCATTGTCCACATTACTTTATTCGGGTTACTCAGTTGCGGAATAAGGATACTTATTACCCATGTACATGATAAAAGCATTAATATACCAAGAATTAAAGAAAAAGTACGTAATGCTTTTTCTGATAATTTTGGAAAGTATGAAACATATTTTGGAAAGATTGCAATAAATATGAATGGCAAAGCAAGACCGATTCCTATCGATACAAACAATATTATTGCATCAGTAAGGCTTCCGCTTAATAAAGCACTCCCTATAGACAAGCCTAAAAATGGTCCTGCACATACAGCAGATGTAACAGCTCCAAACATTCCGTTAAAAAATGATTTTACTGATAATCCGTATTCTTTGTTTTGTAAACGTCGCGTTTGTGGAAGGGGGATGTAAAACTTGAAAATATCAAGAAAATGCAGTGCACATAGGAAAAACAATATTAATAAGGAATAGTTAAATTGTGGAATTTGCATATAAAACCCCCATCCTGTCGACGGTATTTTCTGACGTATTAGGCATAACAATAAGCCCAACAAGAAAAACATAAGTACGGTTCCTGCTGAGTACGCAAAACATTGCTTTCTTATTAGCACCGGTAGTTGTCCTGCAGATCTCGCTACAGATAAGAGTTTTATTGATATAACAGGGAACACACAGGGCATCACGTTAAGAATTAACCCACCTAATAGACCAATTAATATGCTATGTAAAACTCTCGTACTTATTGACGTTTGTGCTGTTTTTATTTTTTGCTTATCTGTTTTAATATCTATATTAGGCTTATTTTTAATGTCAACTTTAGTTTTTTCTACCGTTGTTGTTTGGGGTATTAATTTTCCATTATATTGCAAAGTACCTTTTACCTGGCATGGTGTACAATTTTTGCTACACAAAACATAAAATATGTCGTAATAAACAGGCTGAGTTATATCAGTAACAGACACTTTTAGCAAAACAGTAAAATCTTTATAATACCCTGTATATCCACTAGCCGAGCCGTCTCTATTTAAAATTGGTACAGGCTTTTCCCATTCCATATCGAGTATTTTGCAATTAGTTAGCCTTATTGATGGAGCCACAGTCTTACCAATGCCTTCAGGCGAGGTAATATGAGAACCAAATGGAACTTTAAAATCAATAGCTATATAAAAGATACCTTTTATTGATTGCTTAACTGACGTCCTTAGTACAACTTGTGCTTGTGGAATACTTATTTTTTGCCCTCCATTAGCGATGTCCAGTTTTGTGGCTTTCGTCGTGTTTATACAAAATACAAAAACGAAAAAATATAACAGTTTTGATAAAATCTTTGAAAAAATCGTCATGGTATATGAGGAGCACAATACAATCATTTTTCATGTGTAGTATACCAATCGCAGCACGATCGTATTACAATTTGTTAAACTTACCGTGTTAACTTAACTTTCAACAACTTTGCTATGTGTAGTAAAACAAAAAAATTATTAATAGTTGTTTTTCCCTTTATATCCTTTTACTTTTCTGCGGATATTAATTCTATGGAATTTGCTCTTAAACACGGGCTTATTTCTAATATACACTCAGTTTCATCTAGAGTTATTCCCTTAAAAGAACAGGAGATTAAAAAGAATACTAATATGCCGAATATAATAAACAACGTAAAAAATGATAAATGTATTCCACAGGAAACGAACAATGATGAGGTAAGTGTTGTTTCCGAAAAACCAACAGAAAATGATCAATAATATGGTAAAGGTTATTTTTGAAAAACTAAGTGATTCAATATCAAGGTTATTTTTTACTTTCCTATCATAGAATATATTGCTAATAGATTTGTCTAAATTAATCAAAGCCTTACTGGTTTTGATTTCTTCTTCTTTCCATCAAATTGCCCGAGAAGTGGAAACGTTGTATCATGAATATATACGCTGGTTCATCTTTAAATTAAAATGGACTGTAATGCGAAGAAGTTATAATTACGTGATTTACGTAAAAAGGAGTATAAAAGAGTGGCACGTATAGCAGGTATCGATTTGCCTAATAACAAAAGGGTTGAAATCGGTTTAAGATACATATTTGGAATAGGTCCGCACTTTGCTAAGTGCATAGTTCGCGACGCAAAAATTCCAGAAGGGAAAAAAGTTGTGGATCTCACAACTGAAGAAGTAACAGCAATAAGGGAAATTATCGATGCAAATTACACCGTTGAAGGGAATTTACGTCGTGAAATTGCTATGAACATAAAACGAGTAACTGATTTAGGCTGTTACCGAGGCTTGAGACATAGGAAGCGTTTGCCAGTCCGTGGTCAACGTACTCATACGAATGCTCGCACGAGAAAAGGGAAAGCAATTCCAATTGCGGGTAAGAAAATAGCGACAAAGAAGTAAGGTGAATTATGGCGCAAACATCTAATGCTGTAAAAATAAAAAAGAAAGAAAAAAAGAATGTCGTTAATGCTGTTGTTCATATAAACGCGACATTTAACAACACAATAGTCACAATAACAGATGAGGGCGGCAACACACTGGCTTTCAGTTCTGGGGGGAACGTCGGACAAAAAGGGTCGAGGAAATCAACTCCTTTCGCTGCGCAGTTAGCAGCCGAAAAAGCAATTGAAAAAGCCATTGAACATGGTGTTAAAAAGGTAAAAGTGTTAGTTAAAGGACCTGGAGCCGGCCGTGAAACCGCCATCAGAGCGTTGCAAAAGTTTGATATTGCTGTAACGTCTATATCTGATATAACACCTTTGCCTCATAATGGTTGCCGCCCACCAAAGGCCCGCCGTAATTAAAGGAGTGTTAGTGTGACTTGGGACAAATTTATAAAACCAGGAAAAATTGATGTTAGATATACAGATACGTTGTTCCGAGAAGGTCTTTTTGTAATAGAGCCTTTAGAACGAGGATACGGAATGACGATAGGTAACTCCTTAAGGCGAGTTCTTATGTCTTCAATTCCTGGTAGTGCAATTACGGCTGTAAAGATAGAAGGAATTATCCATGAATTTTCGACAATCCCAGGTGTCGCTGAGGATGTAGCTGAAATAATTCTAAACTTAAAAGCATGTCGAGTTTCTTTAACGGGGAGCGCTCCGAAAAAGGCAAAAATATCAGTTAAAGGACCAAAAGTTGTTTTAGCTCAAGACATTGAAGGTTCGTCTGACATAAAGATCCTCGATCCTAATCATGAAATATGCACCGTTAGCGAGGGCTCTTTCATTAATATGGAGTTGACAATTGACAATGGAATTGGGTACGCCCCAGCTATATCACAGAAGGAAGGGAAATTACCTATTGGGGTTATATCTATTGATGCACTTTATAGTCCTGTTCTTATGGTTAATTACAATGTTGAACAAACGCGTGTTGGACAACGTACTGACTATGATAAGTTAATCTTAACTATAAAGACAGACGGATCTTTACGTCCAGAAGAAGCGCTTTCCAAAGCTGGAATTATATTAAAAGATCACTTTGATTTGTTAATAGACGATTTCGATAGACACTCGGCTTCGGTCAAAGACGAAACAGAAAGCGCTGAAGTATCAACTATTAACAGGGATTTATTAAAGAGTATTGATGAGCTTGCTTTATCTGCGAGACCAACTAACTGCTTGAAGAACGAGGGAATCTTTTACATTGGGGATTTGGTTCGGAAAGACGTTTCAGATCTGTTACAAACACCTAATCTCGGTCGGAAATCGATCAATGAGATTCAATCGGTTCTGGAAAGCATGGGGTTGTCTTTTGGTATGGAAATTCCAGGATGGCCACAGGATTACGTTTCTGAGCTAACTAAAAGACAGAATACGAGTAATAAACACTCGTTCGAAAAATCTACGATGATAGGTCGAGATTTTAATAATTTTGAGGATTAGATTATGAGACACGGAATATCTAAAAGGAAGTTTAATAGACCAACTGCGCATAGGTTGTCTATGTTTAAGTCAATGGTTTGTTCTTTAATTGAACATGAACGTATTAAAACGACTGTACCTAAGGCGAAGGATTTACGTCCTATGATAGAAAAATTAGTTACAATCGCTAAGACTAATGATTTGCACGCACGTAAACTCATTTTGTCGAGATTGCATAACAATGTCCAAGCAATGAAAAAACTTTGTGAAGACATAGCCCAAAGATGTAAAGAACGCAATGGCGGGTATACAAGAATCCAAAAATGCGGATTTAGGTACGGAGATGCTGCGCCTATGGCATTCATCGAATTTGTAGATAGATCTGAACCTGTCGTTTCAAATGATGGCTCTAGTGAAGCGAATTCGTTAAGCCAAAGGAAATAGTTTTTTATGAAGAGAGAGCCGTTTTTTCAATACCTGGTTTGTCTTGCTGTTTTTTTATCAGGCTGTGAGAAGACAGTCGTAAATCGTGGGTATAATGTTATTTTAGTCGACTTTGATTCTGTAAAAGTCGGAACAGATACGGCAAGTACAGTCTTTAAAAAAATTGGTTCTCCTTCGTTTAGATCCTCCGTTTTGCATGACGGAGGAGAGTACTGTTGGTATTATTCAGGCGAGCAAATGTCTAAGCGTGGAGTTATGACTCTAGAAACAGTTAACACTAAAACATACGTAATAACATTTAATTCTGCCGATGTAGTGAAGTCTGTGAGTGTAAAACAGAGTAAAAACGATATTAACTTTGAGAAAGATACCGTTGTAACAAAATTAGGAAAGAGCAAAGGGATATTAACGGAAACATTCGGCGGTATGGGCAGATATATCGATGCGTATTCAAAAAAACAATAAGAATCTTCACCATCTAATTCAAACAATAATTCTGGATCTATCTAGATATAGAGTAACGACGATACAATTTGTGACAAGGTATTACAAACTATTAATAAAATTCGGCATGAGAAACGATATTTTTTTGAATCTCAATTACTTTAGTTCGTAACTGATCAAGGTTACACATTTCCTCAATAATATAATTAAAATTATCAGTAGCATCATTTTGTCGCTCGTTAATAATCTTCTCATAATCAATTCCCAACATATTACACAGCTCTTTACCAGTAACGACTTCGTCAATAGTAAATCTCTTTTTTAAGCCATTGATTACTTTTGTTTTATCATTTTGATTAAAACAACAAATTTTATAATCAATTTTTTCAAATATTTTTCCAAATAAAGATTGTAAATGATTTGTTATAGCAATCAACGAATTTTTCTCTGATTGAGATTTTTTAGTATCGAAGTCGTCCCCATCTTTTAATTCAACGACACAACACGTATTAACGGCAGAAATTGAAAACATCAGTATATCTGGTTGATGTTTTCCTAATCTATATTTACTATTAAAAATACTCTTTCCGTCGCAAAAGTAAAAACCATTTACAACTCTACCATTTTTACAATCATCAATAAATTCATCTATATTAGTGATAGTATTCGACTTTGGAATATTATTAAAAATAATTTGTTCAAGTTCATTGCCGTTACGAATATTTGCAGACTGAGCTTTCGTAAAAATATTGGCCATTCTTTCATTACCAACCAAACGCAAATATCCACCGCTACTTATTTTTGGTTTAGAATTTCTAATCTTCGCCATACTCAACATCTCCGCCTATAAAATTTCTGCCAGTTAATTTGCAACATTCAAATACAGAGTACCCACCTGATGCAGGATCACATACAAAATCGTTTTCATTTGTAGTTGCAAGTATTAATTGTTTTTGGAGATCAATAGGTTTCGAATGAGGATGTGTTTTTATTGTCTTCTCAGTCCAAACATCAGGTATATTATGCAAAGTCCAACAACCCTTAGCTCTTATTGGTTCTTTTTGAAAAACAATGAGATACTCGGATTTTCTTCTAGACCTATATCCCATACCTATTTTATCTTTGTCCCAGACAATCATATCGACCAATTTAAAATCGGTATTGTAAAACCAATCCAAAATCCCAGTACAGAGGTGATATTTATCAACCCATAAAAATAAATGTCCAGACTTTTTTATTATTCTATTAAACTCTATTATGAATTCTTTTATTACATCGTCGCTCATTTGAGGTAATTCACTTCTGGCTTTGCCTCTGTTTTCCCCTTCATTTCCATACTTCATTTTGTCTAGGAGACCACGGTATTGAGGGTCAAAAAATGCAGTAGCTATTGTTTCATCTTTTATATTGTTTAATAGATTTATACCGTCAACTTTATTTTTTTTATTGACTGGATATAACTTGTCATCAAACAAAATCGTGTCGGTCATCCTATGATCTCGATGTCATCAGGCGATACGTTCACGACACCGTCCGTAATATTAATTTCCTCTGTATTTTTTTGTGATGTAATATACCTCACGTTTCCATGAATTTTGTATATCGCGTTTGCACAACCTTGTTGAAATTCGACAACTCCTAAGTTTTCAGCATTGACTGAAACTTTTATAATATCTCCATTATAAATAATTTTATTATTTTTTATAATTTTCAGATTAACCATAATTATCTCCTAAAAATCTAGTTTTGCATAATTACGTGACGGTGGTATTACCGAAATCGTATCCATTAACAAAGGGCGAAAACTTTTGCGAGACTTAACTCGGACATACCACGTAAATAGCGTCTTGCTGTAGTTGTTCCACTTCAGCACTCCTAAATAATCTAAAACAGATATAAAAGACGCTACACTTATGTCTGCTATTGAAAAATCACGACCAGCTAAGTACGAACGACGTTCTAGTAAATAAACTACCCGATCCAAAAAACGCGGGATATCGTACATAGCGTTACGCATTACATTTGGATTTGGAGCTGATGCCGTTTTTGATTCAAATCTTTTTAGAACTTTCTCTTGCAATATTGGCTCTAGAACATCTTTTTTAAATTCTGAAATAAACCAATAAGCAATTTGACGTGCATCAGCTCTTTGTTTCAGAGTATGCCCTAAAATCCTTGGATCTGGACAAATTTCTTCTAAGTACTCAGTAATAGCTAATATACCTGACACGCAAACTCCATTGTTGTCAACAAATGTAGGCAACATCTCATATGGAGAACAAGACAAAAACTTTTCTGATAATTTCCAAGGGTACTCGTGCTGTATAGTGAAATCTATCATTTTTTCAGATAAAACAAGTCTAGCTATGCGAGAATCTGGATCAAGTGAAAAATAATACAGCACTCGCATCTTTTTATATCTCAGAAATTAGGTTTTGCTTGTCTTTTAGTTTTTTTTCAACAACAGTGTTAAATTCAGTCAGCATTTCTTGGACATTATCACTAAGACGTTTTTTTATATCTTCTGTTACTTCTTTATTCTTTTCTAATACTTTGATAAAATCTAAAGCATCATGTCGAACATTTCTTAGTGTTATTTTTGCGTTTTCAGCAAATTTGGAAGCCAATTTACACAATTCGTTGCGTCGTTCCTGAGTAAGGGGGACAAGAGTTATTTTTATATTTTGACCGTCAACCATAGGATTAAAGTTCATCCCACAATCTCTAATTGCATCGGCAACAGACTTAACAACAGAGCTGTCCCATACATTAATTAAAAGCGTTCTTGGATCTGTAACAGAAATGCTAGCAAGCTGATTAATGGGGGTAGCATTACCATAGGCTTCAGCTTTTACATTTTCAACTATTGCGGGGTTTGCTCGACCGGTTCTTATTCCGGTAAGATCCCTATCAAAAGCAACTATAGTTGCATCCATTTTTTCTTTAAATTTCTCAAGTCTGCTATCAACTTTCATTTAATTAAATTAAAAACAACATATCCACGTACATGTTACCGAACTCATTGTTTTACAGTCAACGACCATATGGGTGTAACGATAACTATCAAATTATAGTTTGTATCTTTTGTATTTTTCTCAATACAATATGTTTCCTATTAATACCCGTATCGAACGGGATTTTTGTCACACAACCTAAAAAACATCGTTAATTAAAACAATTTTGTTGTTTTGCAGTAAACTTTAAAACTTAAAGATTATTTAAATTATTTTTAATACTTATTTAAAATAAGTATCTTAGACTATCACATAGGATTAAGTATTTATTGTGTATGCTATGAAAAATAGTTGTATAGATTTTTATACATCAATAGTTCAAGCTCAAAAAAGCTTCTTAGAATTAATAGAACATGAGCTCAAATTGATTAATGAAGAAAATTTAAGTGCAGTTCAAGCACTCATTATTTTAAACATCGGAGATAATGATGTTTCTTTAGGGGATCTTGTTTTGAAACGCGGATATTCAGGCTCAAATGCCTCCTATAATATAAAGAAGATTGCTAATGAAGGATATATAGAGCAAATACCTTCTCCGCATGATAAACGCTCCCTTATATTAAGGTTAACGAATAAAGGAACAGATGTATTTAAGAAACTAAAAAGCGCAATTGATAAACATTCCCAGAAACTTGAGCATGTAGTTTTTGACAGAGTGAACTATTCGCGTGTATCAAAATTTCTACGTGAAATATCAAACTATTGGCGGAATTCAACAAACGATTGGTAGTTAACAGTTAATAACATTCATTGTTGAAACTCGGGATTTAAGATCAGGCAAAGTTATATTCCACCGGTCGGTGGACATAACTGATGCCAACAAAAGGCGAAAACAGCGCTCTTTAATAAAGTTGATTACGTATAAAAATACTTCTTCTTCCTCGATAAATTCAGGATTGGTCATTACATAACATTTTGATTTATGCTTCTGTTCTATCAAACTGTACCAATCTTCAATCAACCTCTGTCCGTTAGAGAGATGACATGCTTGATTTTCTATACCCCAAATAGAAGCAAATAATATCGCTTGAGAACCAACAAGGCAAACAAAATTTACATCAAGTCTGTCATTCCAATTTTTTAACCACGTTATTGCTTGCGAATTCGTCGTTGTGACTTTTACGCAAGCAAAATCTGTAGGTTCCGAGTATATCAGAGGTAAAACAAGTTGTTTAAACATTAACCTACTGTTACAATCATCCCGTCCATATCTTTAGTTATAACAATTTGGCAAGCAAGTCTTGATGTCGATTTACACATAGGAAGGCACTCTAAAATGTCTTGCTCGTTAAATTCAGGTTCTGGCAGAAAGCTAATATGTTCCGGATCTATCTCAACACGACACGAACCACATATACATGCTCCACCGCATCCACCAACTAGTGGAATATCATTTTGTTCTGCAAGTTGCAATAATGTTTGTCCCTCTGTTGCATTAATATCAACGGATTTCCCGTTATATTTGAATGTAATTTTAATCATAATTAGCTCCTATTTAGCTTTGCCACAACAAAATCTAAACTACTTTGTGAACATAATCCAAGATTAACAGGATTGCGAGGACTAAGTTCAGACATATTTTTGTGTGTCTTGTTCCTCACAGAATGTACAGTAATTTTCGTTGTGCCTAATAGATCACAAATATCTTTATCAGGAATTTCAGGATAATACTTAATAAGCCAAAGTATCGCATCTGGTTTGTCTTGTCTTTTTGCTTTAGGAGTATATTTACGAGCTTTCGGTACAAGATACTGATCCGCTAAAGACTTTTTCATTTGGAGTTTTGCAGTCGCGTCTTTCTCACAACGACGTATTTCCTCACGAGTAAGCTGAGACGATGCAACAGGATCAAAACCTGATAATTGTTTATCCATATTGCCATCAGCTAAAGATTCGACTTCAAACAAATGCAATCCACAGAATTCTGCAATTTGTGGAAATGTTAAAGAAGTATTATCGATTAGCCATAGTGCTGTAGCACGTGGCATTAGTGTGTTAGCCATTAATAATTTTATGTCTTTGATAACTGCCATAATTATAAAACACTCTATAAATTCATTCAGACAATTAGTGCGACAATCAAATAGAATTTAATTAGCAATTTTAGAATTATAAGAGTTTCTTAAAATTAGTTATTTTACAAATTACGTTTGAAATACAACTTTTATTAAAAATAAGATAAACTTACTAAAAATTATTGGATGTTTTTTCGAAATGGCGCACATAAAAATTTTAAGTGATGAAATGATAAACCAAATAGCGGCAGGTGAAATTATTGAACGACCAGCTTCTGTAATAAAAGAGTTGGTTGAAAATTCAATAGATGCCGGAAGTACTGAAATTAGTATATTCCTGCAAAACGCAGGACGCGAAAAACTAGTTATTGAAGATAATGGATCGGGAATAAAGTGTGATGAGCTATCTCTAGCTGTAACAAGACATGCGACGTCAAAACTTACAGGAACAAATTTGTTCGACGTTACAAGTTACGGTTTTCGAGGAGAAGCTTTACCATCGATTGCTTCCATAAGTCAGTTTTGTATTGAGAGTGATAGAACGGCTCTTCGTATCGACTTTGGCGGAATGCCAAGTATTATAAATTCTACAGTGTTCTCTGGAACACGAATAACGGTTCAAAATATGTTTGATAGAATTCCTGCACGATTAAAGTTTTTAAAGAGCGACAGCGTAGAGTTGTCACATTGTCTTGAATTAATTGAAAATTTTGCAATTACGCATCCATCGATAAAATTTACCGTCCGAAACGATATCAAGACACTTCTTTCATTTACCGAAACTGATAGAAAGAACAGAATAGCCGAAATTGTTGGCAATGAACTTTTAGCTCGATCAATTTATATCGAAGAGGCTGATGATATTATTTCAATCAAGGGGTATTTTTGTCACCCAGTCGATTCACGGTATTCTCAGAATTCACAGAGAATATTTATCAATAACCGTTGGGTTAAAGACAGAACTATTTCATCAGCAATAAAAACTGCCTTCAAGGATCTACTGCCAGCCGGTCGGTTTGCAGTTTGCGTCTTGTTTGTGAGTATTAATCCGTTTTATTTGGATATCAATGTTTCTCCGACAAAATCGGAAGTTCGATTTCGCGATAGTCGTTATGTGCAACGATTTGTAACACAAGCTATTCAGAAAAATTTGAGTGAATTTGATAGGGTATCGTTGCAAGTTAATGATAACAATCTTATAGTCCCAAGAAAACTTCCAAACAAAATCCAATCAATTAATCCCAGTTATTCAGCTAATAGTACTAGCCTTAATAAGGCTAACGTATACGATAATCTCGCTAGAAAGTTAGAGCCATCTGACACACCGAGCGGAAAAACTCCAGATTCGAGTAAAATAGTGCCATTTAATGATGTTTGTTTAAGTGTTAAACAACAACCGGTTTATAACAATAGTAAAGCCACTTGTTTACCAAGTAACACATCAAACACAATCGTGGAGCCACTACTAAATGTTAGAAACGTTGAAAATAGAGTATCAATCGATACTGAATTTTGGGGCGAACCGATTGCACAAATTTTTGACACATACATAATATGCAAAACAAATGATGAGTTAGTGATTATAGACCAACATGCTGTACACGAGAAAATTACAATGGAAAAAATACTAAGAGATCTTGATGTTAAAAACGTTCAGTATTTAGCAAAACCAGAGATTTTAAACCTGACAAAACAGCAATCTCGTGTTGCTAATGAAGTTGCTAAAGAATTATCACTATGCGGATTTATTTTTGAACTTGGAACAGATACAATAACAGTTTCTGCTGTACCAGCTGTAATTAACATTTCGGATGTACGATGTTTTTTGTACGACATTTTTAGTAACACCAATGCGATTTCAGAGATTGAAATAAGGGACGCAATAAGATTAAAAATCGCCAATATTGCTTGTCATAACAGCATCCGTGCTGGGCGTAAACTGACTACCGATGAAATGAAATCTGTTTTATGTGAAATGCAACAAACATACAGTATTCACCAATGCAACCATCATCGTCCGACTTTCGTGAAAATAAGTAAAAAACAACTTGAAAAAATATTCGAACGTTCTTAGATACTATATTTATTCTAATAGACTTCAATCGTTGAGGAATTGAGGGAATAGTGTTAAAATAGAGACAGAAGTTTGGAACACTCAAAACAAACAGACTAAATGACCTCTGAAAGAAAAATCTACAATGAAAATGATGTTTTGGGTTTTGAATCTCTAATTGAGTACTGCCTTGATCTTCCTTTGTCATTTGCAATCTGGAAAAACCAAGGAGACTACGTGCTTATATCAGCAAAAATGCAGTCACTGCTCAAATTTCAATCATTGCATGTTTCGTCTGTAGATTTTGTCCGTGGTGTGTCAGGTCTTTTTGGCAATTTTCTGTACGAAGCTGTGGAAAAACTTTCAGAAACACAACTTGCGAATAGAAAGTACTCAATGAATTTTAGCACAAAGTATAACAAAAATTATTGTATAACACTACGATATAATATTCGTACTAATATTTATATTTTTACAGTTATCGATTCAAACTTACAACAAAATAATTCTTCAGAAGACATATATACAAAAAAGATCTCGTTACTTAATGAAAAGATAGGGATTTTTAACGAATTATTGGATAATGTACAATCATATGTATGGCAACAGAATAAAAATTCAAAAATACTTTATTGCAATAAAGAATACGCTACTGCACTAGGAACAACAGTAAATGATATAATCAACAACAATAAGCACTTGTTCAGAACGCAAAGCTGTTTTTCACAACAAAAGGAGCACATCCAAACTGAATCAAATGTAACAATAAACGGAGAAAATAAGACTATAAGATTAACCGAGTTTGTATCTACTACAAATAATGATTATATACTCGGTGTTGCTAATGAATATGTCAACGTCCAAGACATTGAAACAAAATGTGATGGTTATAAAAATAATTTATCGTTTGTAAGTGAGTACGTGCCTGATGGAGTAGTGCTTTTCGGAAGCGATAATAGAACAATAATATTTAGTGAGAATGCAATGTCTTTACTTGAGTTGACACACACTGATGTTGACGGCAAGAGTTTTCTTGAGGTTATTGATGTTGTCTTCACAAAAGAAATATTTGCAGACTGTACGAAAGATTATAAAAAAAAGTTGTTAACCGTAATTAAAAATGCTGATAATGACGTAACTGTTAAATTTGTTCCACTGCATTCTGGAAAGACGATACGTGTTTCAATAATAATCAATGCAGATAGAACTTTACTACTACTAATAAAGGATGTTACCAATACCTTAGCTTTGGAACGTGAAATTAAGTCTGTCCGGTCTGTATACAACGCTGTTTTAAATAATATAAACGATGGTTTCTTTATATTTGGATCTGACAATCGTGTAAAATTTGCGAACTCTGCAGTATACGGGATATTGAAACAATCAGCCCCATCTCTTGACGGGTGGCATATAAGGGATTGTTTTAATAAATTTGAGGATGAAAGTATAAAAAATTTCCTGGAAGATCTCTTAAAGTCCTCAGAAATAAGAGTTTCAAGATCTGAAATGGTTATTTTTTCAGAAAAAACATTTAATTGTATTTATATTCCATTGCCAGATGGATTAAATTTGCTGAGGTTTAAAGATTTATCAGATTTTAAATCGCTTGAAGCCGATTTACGGAATGCATCTGAAAAAGTTGCCCAAATTAACGAGTTAAAAACTAATCTTGTAACCGTTATTTCGGATGAATACGTAGCACCATTGGATACTGTCATAAATCTCGCAGAAATTCTTAACAACAGATATTTTGGAGACTTGAATGAAAAACAAACAGAGTATTGCCAAAGTATTATAAAAACAGCAAGTCGATTAAAAGACGTAGCAGACACAGTTACAAATATTGCTCTTATTCTAACAGATAAAGTTAATTTTACCTTTGAAGAAACAAATATTAATGAATTAATCCAAGGTGTAATTGATAGTTTTTCAAAAATTGATCCAGATCATTTAATAAAATTCAAATCTACTCACCCCTCACTTAATGTGTATGTTGATGTAAATTTTATACAGAAAGCTATATACAACATCGTCATTGCTTTAATGTCTAAGAATGAACAAAAACATGATATTACAATAGAAGTTTATCAAGAACCAAAGAATGACACTGCTTTCGTTATAGATGTAACAGATAAAGAAAACTGCATATCAGAAAAAGAGATTGCTTTGTATAATAGAGTATCTTTGAAAGATTTTTGTTTGAGCGAGTTAAAAACAGTTGAAATTGGTTATGTGCTCGCAACGCTTATCGTTGGTAAACATAACGGTTGCTTAAAAATAAGTTCTTCCGAAAATAATGGAACCTCAGTAAAAATACAACTTCAGATTCAAAGATTTTTCTTCTAAGTAGATATATAGCATAAAACAAGGCATGTTACACTTAAGGAGGCAAGCCCGGGTGGCGGAATGGTAGACGCACACGTTTCAGGTGCGTGCGAAGCAATTCATGGAGGTTCAAGTCCTCTTCCGGGCACCACATCAAGATTGTATTTCGGAAATAGCTATATCCCGTAGCTTATTGCGTTCAATTTTCCCAGTTGTTGTTTTGGGCAATTGTTCCAGATAAATTATTTTACTAGGTTTTGCTATCTTTCCTATTTCGTTTGTTATACAGTTCTTGATTTTGTCGTCAATATTGCAAATTAGTCCAGGAATTAACACAACAAATATAACAACTGTTTGTCCTGTTATTTCATGAGGTATCGCTACCGTAGCACATTCTAGTATCTCTGGTATATTGGAAAGAGCTTTTTCAAAAGAGGTTGTGCACAAACGGTGACCTGAAATATTTATTAGATCATCTACACGTCCAGTTATTTTTATTTCATCGTTTATAAACTCTGCACTGTCTCCCGTCTTGTAAATACCATTACTTTTGATTTGATTAAGGATACGTTTATATCGCCCAGGAAAATCATTATTAATAACGAGTTGCCCGTCAACAATCGAAGTGTCTAACCCAAAAAACGGATTACCAGCAACGCAAGATTGTTGATTGATATTACGTAATGGTGCCAAGACTATTCCACCCGTTTCAGTTTGCCACCATGTATCGATTATTGGGCAACGCTTTTGTCCCACAACATCAAAAAGCCATTGCCACGCTGTTTCATTTATTGGCTCACCAACACTACCTAAAAGTCTCAGAGATGATAAATCGTGTTTCTTAACGAAGTCATTTCCATGAGCCTTTAAAGCGCGTAATGCGGTTGGAGCTGTATAAAATACAGTCACGTGATCTTTCTCTATTATTTCCCAATACCTATCGGGGGTTGGATATAGTGGAGTGCCGTCAAATATGATAGATGTCAGTCCCCAAAACAGAGGAGCGTAAACAATATAACTGTGTCCCGTTATCCATCCTATATCTGATGTACAAAAATAAATATCATCAGGCTGTGGATCAAATATTGTTTTAAAAGTAGCAGATACATACAACATGTACGGTAATGATGCGTGCACAACTCCTTTGAACTTCCCAGAGGTTCCAGATGTATATAAAATAAATGCCTCATCTTCGTTATCTAACCATTCTATTGCATCAGACACATCGGCAATATCCGGAATATTATCCATGTATACAGTTTTTGGCATAGTGCTACCGAGTTGTGCTTCAGCTTCGCTAATCGTTTTTTCAAGGCTAATCGTTTTCCCACTTCGCACTATTTCCGGTAGACTTAGTAATAATTTAGCCCCACTATCTTTTACCCTCTGTGCCAATACATTAGCTGAAAATCCAGAAAATACTACAATATGTAATGCTCCAATATAGGCACATGCAAGCATGGAAGCGATGGAAACTATCCTTACAGGCATTAGTATTGCGACTACGTCGCCTTTTTTAATGCCTTTGTGCCTCAGCAATCTGACTATTTTTTTTACTAGAATATCCATCTCATAATATGTAATTGTTTCACGTCTATCTGGATCGTCAAAATAATTTACAAACGCAACTTTATTTGGAGTGTTTATAGCATGACGAGCAACGCAATTATAGTAAATATTTGACTGACCGCCATTTAACCATTTCTTATTTTTATATATTTCGTCTGGTTGTTTTTTCCAATATATGCAATTAACTTGACTTTCCCAAAATTCTGAGTTGTTTTCAATCGAATGCTTATAAAGTTCTTTGTATAGAGAGCGATCAGTCCATGCCTTAGCTGTTGAATTTTTAGAAATATACATTGTATTAACGAAAATCTTTATAATCAACACCTGACGAGTTTACCATTGCCACAAAAGAAGCGACAACCTTGACATGGATGTCTTGACATGGCTGTTTAGTCGTGCATTAAAAACACAGTGCTTGCAAATGTGAAATATGTTTGACAAAATTGTGAGACAAAATTACCATATAAAATCTGGTGGTATAATTCACTCGTATATAGTAAATGAAATTTAATGTTGATACCTAATAGTTTTTATTTATTGTTTACGCGTAATTTACGCTTAATAAGCGGAATTGCGATCGGTATTTTTTGTCTGATAGTTTCCCTTCTATTCTTTTATAATCGGAATCATTTTTTGCTTTTTTTTCTAGTGTACGCGGATGTTGTATGTCTTGGTATTACAATTGTTGTATTAACATATCGCATCTATAGGATAAACAAACATTCAAACAAACGCTTTAACAAACAAATATTTGGATTATTTCTTTTTACATCAATTATTCCAACATTATTCATATTTGCGTTTGCTCTTATATTTTTTGAAGCAGGCATAAATAACTTTTTTAAAACACCTATTAGTAATGTAGTTCAACATTCCGTCGCAATATCGAATGTATATATAAAGGATCTACAAAATAGCTTCAATGAGTATGTTAATGTACTTTCATTGAAACTAATAAACAAAAAACGCGACGAAATAATACAAATACTAAAAAATGATCAACTTAATAATAACTTTGACTTTATACTTTTTGAAATAGATGCGAATGCTCAAATTAATATAATTTATAGAACTCTATTTTCGTCTGATATTCAGTTGCTACTTGCTACAAAAAATTTGGGAATGCAACAAGCATTAAATGGACAAACGTATGAAATTGAAGGGCACATAGTATCAGTTAGACGTATTGATTATAATTTGTTTTTAACTGTTATGTCTCAAGTTGAGACCGAAATACTAAAACATCGCGAAAATATAAAAATAGCCAATGAACAATACATGAAATTATCATTTGAAAAAACAAATATTAAATCAAGTTTTGTCGTTTTATTTATTGGCGTTTCATTAGCTATTGTTCTGTTATCAATTTTTTTGGGAATAATATATTCACGTAAGGTACTGTTCCCTATAAATAAGATAATGAAAGCAATAAAGGATCTTAGTGATGGAAATTATAAAATATTCATATCATTAAAAAAACAACATAATGAGTGGGATGAGCTTGTTTTTACTTTTAATGACATGGTTGACACCATTAACGATAGCAGAGAAAAATTAGCAATGTTAAGCAAACAATCAGCGTGGAAAGATATAGCAAGAAAAATGGCTCATGAAATAAAAAATCCTCTCACCCCCATATTACTTTCAGCCGAAAGATTAAAGCGTAAATTCGGTAAAAACTCAGTTGTACCTCCTGAAATTTTCAATAGTTGTATAGACACAATAGTGCGACAGGCTAATAATATTAATAATCTTGTAAAAGAATTTTCAGACTTTGCTCGTTTGCCAGAGCCAAAACCAGAATTAAATGATTTAAAAAAATTGCTTAACGAAAATATTTTAATGTATTCCAATTCATATTCAGATATTACATTCAAAAGCAATTTTAACTGTGAAGAGTTAATATTTAAGTTCGATTATTTTCAAATAAATCAAGTTATTGCCAATATTATTATTAATGCAATACATGCTATTACGGAGAATATAAGAGAGACGACGCAAAAAATTATATTGGTAAATTGCGAATTGAACGACGATACTGTATTTATTACAATAGAAGATAGTGGAATAGGTTTTACGGATTCTGTGTTAAAAAACGCTTTATCTCCGTATTACACAACCAGAAAGAATGGCACTGGATTGGGGCTTGCTATAGTGTACAAAATAATGAGCGATCACGGTGGACAAATTATTTTAGAAAATTCCCAAGTTTTACAGGGAGCTAAAGTAACGTTGTTATTACAACATAAAATGTAGTGGGAGTAATATGATTTCTGAGAATTCATTTATTAATATTTTAATTGTTGATGATGAAGAAGATATTTGCGAGCTTGTAAGTGAAATTTTGTCTGACGAGGGATATTCGACTCGTGTTGCATCCGGATACGGTTCTGCCGTAACATCCTTTGAACAAAAAGCCCCACAACTTGTAATCCTCGACGTATGGCTTGGAGACAGTGATAAAGATGGTATTAGGCTGTTGCAGTACATTAAGGCTCAAAACCCTTATTTGCCTGTAATAATGATGAGCGGTCATGGAACTATTGATGTTGCAGTATCTGCAATACAACTAGGAGCCTATGATTTTATAGAAAAGCCATTTGAATCGTCTAGATTGTGTGTATCTGTTTCTAAAGCGCTCCAATCTGCAACGTTGCAAAAAGAAAATGAAAATTTAAAAATAAAAGCTAAAGTTACCGATTATGTGCTTGGTGTTTCACAAAACGTACAAGATATAAATGCTTCTATAGAGCGTATTGCCTCTCTCAATGGGAGATGTCTTATATTCGGAAATAAGTTTTCAGAGAAAGAAGATGTGGCAAGAAAAATTCACAATTCATCTTTCCGAGCCCAGGGGCAATTTTCTTCAATAAACTGTGCAAAATGCGAACCTCGGTACCTTGAATTAGAATTATTAGGTTCTGAAGTATTAACAGAAGATAAAACTCTTGTTAATCGAGGATTATTTGATAAAACAAGTAGTGGCACGTTATTCTTAGACAATATAGAAACGATGCCTTACGATGTTCAGGAAATACTTTTAAATGCATGTATTGCTAATTCGTTTGTCCGGATTGGCGGTAAAAGTGCTTCTCCAATGCCTCTGAGTTCGAGAATAATATGCGGAACGTCTGTAGACCTAAAAGATATGGTAAATAACGGACAGTTTATCAAAGAACTATATTACCATATAAATGTGAATAAGATTAATATATTACCGCTTTGTAAGCGTCCTGATGATATTCCTGTCCTAATAAAGTATTACCTAAATCAAATGTCTAAAATGTATTCTATACCAGAAATTAGAATTGATTCAGATATAATGGATATATTGCAAAGTTATAAATGGGAAAGAGATATTGTTGAACTGAAAAGCGTCACCGATCAAATTTTTTTGCGGGTCATGGCCCACTCTGATAAATCAATGACAGTTCACAAAAGCGATTTACCAGAAAATATAATCAAAGCAATTCCTATTTCTATGCAATCCAAGCTCGAAATTCCATGTGATTGTAATGTATTTGATTTAAAAATAAAAGAAGCAAAGGAGTGCTTCGAACGTGAGTATTATAGGGCTCAACTTAGAAAATATGCCGGAAATATACAACGTATGTCTGATTTAATAGGTATAGATCGTTCAGCATTGTATCGACGATTGAAACATCTAAAAATAAAATAGGCGCTTGTAATTTGTGGTACACTGCTGATTGTTTAACACTAAACGTGTGTTTTTATGAATAAGTTTTTGTTAAGTGCTATTTGTTTATTAGGGAGTTTTACTTCAGCAATTGCTAGCAATTCATCCGCAAACAACACTAATACATCGAGTAATAGATTAATTATCCCTAACAACGGTAGTAATTCGTCAATTAAAAAGTTTAAAATGGGTTTTGAATTTGGAATAAGAGGTCGAGAAGATCACTACTGTATGATATCAACTAAGAAAGGTTTTTATGCAAAGATTCGTAATATTGTATCTAATGGTAACTATGTATCATTATCACAAGATGAACTAACCGCATGTACGAGATCGGTTGTGACCGAGATTCCTACCATTGTGAACACAATACGTAATTTAAATAACAATGACTTACGAATTTTTAATAGAGAACTCGAGACACTGACGAAGGTGTCTCTGGAAAAAGGAACAGAATTAACTGCAACTGATGTGAAATCATCTATTGACAACATTTGTGCAATATTAAATGTTACGCAGATGGGGCAAGCAGACACCTGGAATATACTTCATGATCCAAAGTACCTTGATACTATAGTTGTGTTTATGTGTACCCCCTCTTTAATAAGAAATAATGTGACGGTAGCTGAGGTAAATCAAGCAATGAGGTTTTATGTGTCTGCGCTTACTGATCCGGTACTGTTGCCCGCTATTGCAGGTGATATAGATCTTAATACCGACTTTGATATGTCGGATTATATAAATTTTGACTTGTTTGCAAACTGCTTTATAAATTATAATTTACCTAACAATACTTATCTTATAGCCGGGATTGGTGGAAGTTTTGATTTAGACAGGAAAGGGCACTCTTTCTACGGAAGAAGATCTAAAAAGGACAGCTCTGAAAAATCCGAAATATCAGCTGATCTTGATTCGCTCGTTCTTTATCGCACAAAATATGCGATAACTCCATATCTGGGCTTTGGTTTTCAATTTAGCAAACGTTTTGCATTAGAAATAACAAATTATGATCAAATAACAAAGATCGAGTATGACTGTTCTGCTATTTACAAAACAAATTTTGGAAAAATTGCTTTACGATCACTTCCAGGGATAACTAAATTGTTCCCAAATAGGAAACAATCCAATTGGGTAAATAGAGTCGGACTTGAACTTGCTTTAAAATGCAAAATAACAAAAAATACTTTTGCTAAACTCGGGATGTTCTATACGTTCCCATGTAACATATTTAAAAATATACAGCCATTGGATGTCAAAATGGATTCTGGTGGTGCAAGTTTATCTATTGGATTTACTTTTTAATAAAAAGATTTCTTATAACATCTCCATCAAAAATATTTGATAGAGATGTTCTGTTATATATATTGCTCTGGTTCTTATGTGGTATACTCCTAAAGTTACTCAAGTATTAATATAAAAAAAATATGATAGTTGATTGTGCTTTCCAAGACGATAAATATAGATTTAGATACAGAGCTGCCGGGATTATAATTGAAGGTGACGAAATTTTATTGGCAGGAACCGATTTTGATGGAGACTATACATACTATTCAGTTGGAGGAGCAGTTCATGTTGGCGAACTGGCAAAGGATGCATGTGTCCGAGAGGTATTTGAGGAAACAGGAGTTAAATTTGAAATAGAGCGTTTAGCGGTAATACACGAAAGTTTTTATAATGGATTTTATTTTGATACTGTAGGAAAAATATGCCATGAAATAGCTTTTTACTACTTAATGAAACCGCGAGGAACAAAAAAAATAAATATCACTGAAAGTAAAAACAGTTCTGGTCATATAGAAAATATGCATTGGATAAAGATAAGCCAACTTGATAAATTGCCTGTTAATCCAAGCTTTCTAAAAGATTTCCTAAGTAGTAAACAAAAAGATTTAGTCCATATAGTAACGGATAACAGAAAGAAATAGATACCTACTTATCGGTTTAGGTTTTATTTACGACAACGACTATAATCTGATTAAAAGTATTTGCAAGAAGTGGGATTGTATTATATTTCGATAAAATCCAGAGTCTTATAAAAGGAGTATTTTTTAAATATTTATTAATGTTATGAAAACTCTATTTGATATAGCAAATAGTAATTACAATAAGTTCAATCAAAACAAACAACAGCCCAAATATGTTTATCATTTTTGGATGACGCCGATATTTATATGAGGATATCAGTATTGGGTATGTAAAAAAGACATTGTACACAGTTTTAGGTAGAACATCCCGATATACTAAAAGCCCATACATTAAATAACCGCAATTTGCTAACAAATATAGTAATATATATGATTTTTTAATTCCAATTATTGTTGTAAGAGTTGTAGTATGTCCTTTATCAAAATAATAATCTCTTATATTGTTTGCTAATAATACACAAACTATAAGCAACGCTCCAGGAATAAATACCAATATGTCTTTAATAGAACATGTCCCAGTTAAAGAATACATCGTTGAAAACCCCAAAAGGACTCCGTATCCCAAAAATACAGCGACCTCGCCCAGTCCCTTGTATTTAAGCCCCAAAGGGCATTCACTATAACAAAAAGCAAGTCCTGCCCCAGCAATTCCTGGTGTTAATAGTATTGGTGATGATATACAAACAGCCGATATTCCGCATATAGTTGCAATAGCAAAAGATGCTAACCCTAGGTACAATATGTGTTGCTTAGGAACTATTCCTGTTATTAGACGATATTTTGTTCCTGGAGAATTTGGATCGTCAACACCTTTGATACAGTCACGATATTCAGAAATTGTGTTCGCTGATAAATGGTAAAGTACAATTGATGTCGTTACTAAAACAAACGCTTTTATATTTGTTATGTCATTTTGTTTATACACATAAGATAATAGACACGGCAATATAGACATTACCAATGTTTGAACTCGCGCTACTTTCGCGTACAATAAAAAATTTTTAAACACTATATGTTATATCTGGCGACCGAGCTTATTTACTATTTTTGTGTAATAAATACAATTAGATACTTCATATCCCGAATGGTAAGCTTTAACAGCATTCTTCCAGTTATATCCTTTATTCGTAAACAATGTTTTCAGTAATTTTGCTGCGTAGATAGTATTTTTTTGAGGATTAAACATATCTTCTAGCGATTTAAATTTGTTTTTGTGGGCTGGATAATGTAACTGAAAACATCCTACACTAAAATTGGTCTGTCCTCGGTTAACTAGACCTTTTGCAAAATTAACTGCTGTTGTTATATCGCCGAAGGAATATCCACGACCATTATAATTTAATGTATAGGGACGAACTCCAGTTTCAACCTTAGCTATTGCCAGTAATAAGTTTTCCGGTATACCGTGATTATATTCAGCTGACTTTATTATCGATTTAAGTGATTTAGGTTTTTGTTTTTGTCGTTTTATACTATTCGCTCTTTTTGTGTTTGTCGTTTTAAATAACCTTGGGTCAATTTGTACCGTAGTTAGTCCATTCTTACGTACTTCAATCTCATACATTAAGTTTTGAATACTTTTTTTCGAAACATTGCGAGAAGCATCTACTGGTACAACAGTAACAGAGCTGTGCTCAAAAGATTGTTGCGGTTCGGATACAGATAATTTATCTGAAGTGGCAAGAATTATTATTGGTAATAACAATAACCTAATCAATGATCACGTAACATAACAAGCAAGTACAAGTTAAGGTTTCCACAATTTCAAATGAAAGTCAAGCCCGCATTTATAAATGTGGGCATCGGTAAAAATTAGTTATTATCGCGCTTTGTTAAGGATTTTGACATATAGATAGCTACTACAGATTTAAATGCTTCTATTAAAATAAATGGTTCAAGCCCATATTGCCAAACCAACATCCAATTATGCAAATAGCAATACAGCCATACGCTTCCTATGCTATTAGTAACTAAATACCCAGCAAGGCAATTGATAACGTTATTATGAGTAAGCTGTCGCAAGTAACACATTGCTGGAATAGAAAATCCAATACCAATTATATATCCAAAAGATGGACAAGCCCAAAACGGTAGCGCCATAAGCTTTATTGTCACAAACAATAAACCTGTGTTAATTGCAGAACATTTATCAAGATTTAACCCTAACAGAAAAACAATAAACGTTTGTAATGTTATTGGGACAACTCCTATCGGAACATAAACCTCAGACGCCAACAGAAGCAGTAACACCGAAAGAGCTGTTTTATACGTCGTATTAGTTTCTTTGTAGTTTTGTGTAACACTGATCATATTTTTAACCGTAATTTTTACAAAAACCATTGGTATTGTAGCACCAAAACTACATTATCGATTTGACTATGCCAGATATACAACCGTTTTTACATATTTTTAAAGGAGATGTAAACAAGTATTCCTCTCCGTTCCATACAATACCAGCAAATGGGACATTCTTTAATTTTACTGTAGGTAACAAAAACTCAACATTGTATATCTTTTTATCTCCAGATGTATATCCAAGTTGTTGTATTTTGGCGCGTGTTTTATAGCATTCACAATACTTTTTATATGATAGTATTTTAATGTTGTTGTTATTATTAATCGTTAAAATTGCTATCCGTTCAGTAAGTTGAGGTCTTATTTTACACATAGCGCCTCATAACTTGAAACAGCTGTAACGTTGAATAATGCTTTTTACGTATTTTAATTCCAATACATTTTCCTCAGAACAGTCATATATACTCTTTGTAATTTGTAACACAGCAAATTTAAGTTCTTCCGGAATATGTTGTAAACAATCAGAGATGCCAGCTTTATAGATAATAAAAACTGGGACATCCAACAATGTTGGAGATAATAAAATTTCATTACGTTTTCTCTGTAGCTCATAGCTTATTAGTTTATCGTTTTGTGTAACACTGGTTATTTCAACGACATTGTGTATAGGCAACTTAAATGTGTGCTGTTCATAACAAGCTGTTGGATAATACGACAATTGATATTCCTTAAGAAATATCGACATTGATAGTTGGTTTTCAATGATTTCAGTAGCCATTTTTACTATTGTTTTAAGATATTCATCTTCATGATCATGTTCAATACGTAAATGTGATTTTAATGTATTGATATCAATGATAATAGGAACATCTTTAGATAAAATTATATTCTGCATAATTATTTTCCTCATATTAATGCTGTAAAAAACGACGATGCGAATGCATCCTTTTTTTGTTATAAATGCAACGTTTGAATTAACGCGCAAAAAATGTGCGAAGTAAGAACCTCTCACAATTTATGTATAACATGTGCAAAACACAGGAGCAACTCAAACTGTTGCCCAACAGTCAAAATCGAAAATAATTACGAGCTATTTGCGAAAATTAATCAATAAAGTTAACAAACTTTTTACCAATTAGGGATAAAATCACAGTGAATGACCAGGAAGGTCATTTAAGTTATTTTTATAGGAGAAACGTTTCATGAAAGCACAATTATCATTATTTGCTTTGTTGATTGGTCTTACAAGTGGTTGTCTTTGGGCAGATGATGAACCAAAAGATGTAGCACAAACTGAAGAGAGCGCAAAAGCTGAAGCTCCAGCTGAAGAGCCGAAAGCTGAAGAAAAAGCAAGTGAAGAAAAATCTGAGGAAAAAGGTCTTCTAGCAAAACTATTCTCAAAAGACGAAAAGAAAGAAGACGAAAAGAAAGAAGAGAAAAAAGAAGATGAAAAGAAGCCTGAAGCTTCAGCTGGAATAGCTGTTCCTTCTGAACCGGTCGAATCTAAACCAGAAGAACAAAAGGCAGAATCTTCTGATCCTTCAGATGCGGAAGCACCAAAAGCATAAACAATTTTAAGCGTATTTTAGGAGACAGACGGGATTAGCAACGCCTAGTCTCCTTTTTGCATGGCAAATTTTTTATTTTCCGTTGGTCAAAGTCAATCGGGTCAAAGTAGTTCAAGACTTTTTACCTCAATTTGTAACATTAATATCAAAGTGCAACTTTGAAGAAAAATTTTATCTAATTGTTTAATCGTTTAAAGTTTTAAGGTTGAACAAATTGCATTATCCATTGTTGGGTTGATTCATCGTTATTATTTGTACATTCGAAATTAATCAAAACCATTTCAAATATTGGCTTATATACATATTCAAGTTTATTTTTTTCCGTTTGTATGTGATTAATATCAGGCTCCTTAGTCTTTTTAAATGTGTTAATAGAGTATATCTTATATCTTCCTCCAAGTTGCAATAAATCCACATTCGGAATATCTGTTGTTTTAATAGTGCATTTGAGTAATGGAGTAGTTAGTTTATCAATCGGCTTATTGTTAATATTGCGAATTACCTTATATTCGGAAATCGGAGCGATGTTTTGTATCGCATTTGCTGATATTAAAACGATTTCATCACTACATGTCATAATTTTTAATACATTAACAACATTCATAAAATCCTCCTGGTTTCTAAAAAAGATTGCTGAAGGTGAATACCTTCCAAATTCAGGATTACATAAAATTGTGTTAGATCACAAATTTATTGGATGTCGGTATACACCTGGTTGGATGTAACGAGATAAATAGAATTAATAAATTTTTTTGTCTCGGTAGATGTTTTTTGTTAAAATTTTCGTTAAATTCTAATCGTAAACTTTCGCTAATGATTTTTTCTTTTATTCTCAATAGTATTTTGTACTCTTATGATAAAATATACATGAGCGGTTGAACCGCTATGTGTTTATTAAAATTAAACACTTATTTCACTTTCCAACCAGGGGGTAACTAAATAGCTTTTTACCCTCTGGACTTTTAAAATTTTTTTAACTTCAGAGAAACATATTTAAGTAAGCTTCTGCTATGCAAGCAATTTGTTGTTTAGTCTTCGTGTAGTAGTTATTAGTCTGTATTACGACTAATTTTAGAGTATTACAAAGAATAAATGATTAAGACAATATATGTCTGTATGTTTTCACTGTAGATGAATTGTCTTTTAAAAAAATTTTTCGAACAACATTAATTTAATGGAGCAAACTATGAAAAACTTTACAAAATGTCCAAGGACACGTTTTACAAATGTTCCCTACCTTTTGAAAAAAACTGACATTGATGAAAAATTATTTTTCGCAACATCACCTGTCCGGGAGAATATTCTTGTACAAGAAGGCATGCCGTCGTATATCGACGCCGTGTGTGACATACAGCCTCACAGCGATTTCAAAAATGTCACAGTTCACGCTCAATATAGAAACGAATTGAATGAGGCATTTGTACAAACATCATTCAATTTGTACAATAACAATTCAATAGATATGAATGGTATTGTATCTCACATAGATATAATTATTGCTGAATTGATACTTCCAAGTAATGTATTAATAAACGAATTTAAGCCTCGTATTGTGTATACAAAATCGTTTCCGTTAACAGCAAAACAATTAACTCTTAATGTCGTCGAAACAGAAAACTGTTCAGGATTTGATACGCTGTCCAATGTTTACCATTTTGGCGGATGTTTCAAACCAAACATGCCTTTGTCCGATATACAACCATATTTATTCTATGTTGGACACTTGTACAACGGAAATGATTTTATTAGTATAATTTCAGCATCCGAGTTCCTTAATTCTAAAAACGATTTATTACAATCACCTTACGTAACTTTTGAGAGTCTCGCTACCTTATACGACGATATAGTTAATGGAAAAATTTCTTTTGAATTTAACAACAAAAAATATCAGTCAGTATTTGCAACAAAAAACACATTAACAAACTCTAAATTTACAGTAAAGTTTAAGGCGATTTAATTCTTATACACACTCTAACTGAAAAACTAATTAGTTACCTTTTTCTCTGTTGCTTCTTACTACCAGTTTTTAATAAATAGTTTTGAACTTTCAACACTTGTTTTTGTAAGGCATTAAGAATGTACTACTTGAATTTTACACGTTTTATTTGCCAACAAAGTTTGTTACAACAGTTCTGTCATTAAAATCATATTTTTTATTTCCATATACCTGAACTGTTTCATGACCTTTACCTATTATTGCAACCGTATCTCCTGGAGTTGAAATCTTTAATGCCGTTTCTATAGCTTCTTGTCTATCAGCAATTTCAACGCCTTTTGGACATGAAGCTAATATTTCACAACGAATTAATACTGGATCCTCATTACGAGGATTATCGTCAGTAACTATGACTATATCAGCAAGGTTATTGGCAATTTTACCCATTTCGGGTCGTTTCGAAGCATCCCTGTTGCCACCACATCCAAACACACAGATAAGACGGTTTGCTGTATATTTTTTAAACTCCAATAACGCTTTTCTGAAGCCATCCGCCGTATGTGCATAATCGATAAAAACGTGAACTTCATTGTACAATGCAACACATTCCATTCGCCCATTCAAAGGGGTTAAACATTGTATAGCTTTAACTATTGTCTCAGCAGGAATACCTGTGCTATATGTCAAAGCAATTGCTGTTAGTACGTTTGATAACTGAAAGTCGCCACATAAATTTAGTTCTAAATTCTCAAAAACAGTTTTATCTATACTTAAGTTAAATTTTATTTTATTGATAGTTGCACTAATATCGTACGCATAGATTACATTTTTGGGGTCATACCCATATGTAATTACATTAGGGTGTACTGATCGCACCCTTTTATATAAAGATTCGTCATCAACTGAAATAACTGCAGGTCGATTTTGTGGTAGAACTTCGCTAAATAATCTTAGCTTGGCTATCAAGTATTCTTTGCGTGTTTTATGGTAATCAAGGTGATCCAAAGCAAAATTAGTAAAAGCAGCGACACTCAGTGATACGCTGTGCAGTCTCTTTTGATCTAAAGCGGCACTTGATGCTTCAAAAACAATATTATCAACTGCATTGCTTTTTAAGCAGCTCAAAATTTTATGTAGATGCAAAGCATCGGGCGTTGTTAAATTTGGAATATCCAAGGAGTTAGTTTTATTACCGTCTACAAATAGCCCCAATGTTCCAAGATTTGCAGATTTTATACGGCAATATTGCCAAATTTGACTTACAAAATGAGCTACTGAACTTTTCCCATTTGTTCCAGTAATCGCAATAACGTTTTTTGGCTGTGTCGGATATGCTACTCGAGAAAGATGTGATGCCACAAGAAACGCATCACTGACCGTGATAATCCTATTATCAGGAAATGACGTCTCTTCAGTAAAAACAAGCGACGCCCCCAACTGCAGAGCTTGTTGTATATGAGATACAACGTTAGTGCATGGAATGGCTACAAAAACATCACCAGGTCTAATATCTCTACTATCTGTGCAGATCATTACTGTTCAATATATTAGTCTTTGTAAGTGGGTGACCACGTAGGAGCAGATGCATCGCCAGGAGTTTTTATAAGCCTATTGTAACGACCTGTTAAATCAGTAAGAACCAGTTTTGATTGTTGTCCGTATCCAGTTTGTGAAGTATATATAACATAACGACCATTTGATGCCCAAGTTGGAGCTTCAACTAAAAAGCCTTGAGTTATAAGACGTTCGCCTGAACCATCTGGTTTCATCACCCCTATGTAAAATTGTCCTTGTTTTTGCTTTGAGAAAGTAATCAGATCTCCTCGTGGTGACCAATTAGGTTGTGAATATTTTCCGTCACCACCACTTATTTTATGCTGATTTGACCCATCAGAGTTCATTATAAAAATAGCCTCTTTGCCATCTCTATCTGATGTAAAAACTATTTTAGAACCATCAGGAGAAAAACATGGGGATGTATCTATTTTGTTATGCTTCGTAAGCTGAACTAGTTTATTGTCGGTCATGTCAAATCTGTATATAGCAGAGCTTCCTTTTACAATAATTGCCAAAACAACACTTTGCCCATTTTTGGAAAACCTTGGAGCATACGTCATATTTATAGGGGAACCGCCATTTTTCCTTATTAGTTCGTTCATTATTTCATCGCTCAAGAGTTTGCGACGTCCGTTTTGCCCTATAGTTCTTAAATAAACATGTGCTGATCTGCCCAAGGCGCTTTTTGCATTGTCGTTGTATGCAATGTATGCAATAGTTCTACCATCAGGAGAGTATCTAGGACTTATTACTAACTCTTTGCCGTCAGTTAACGCTATTGGATTAACTCCATCCTGATCTACAATCATTAGCTTTGTTGTTCTTTTTGCGGGGATATTATTCGCTGTAGATACATAAACTACTTTTGTATTAAAATATCCCTCTTCGTTCGTTACACGCTTATATATTCTATCTGCAATTATGTGCGCTATTGTACGGATGTTTTTTTTATCAATACTAACTTCGGATTTAATTAGTTCCTTGTTGGTGACGACATCAACTAATTTGAAGGTAATAACATTATCTTTTATGGTTCCATAAACTAAAAATCTTGCATTAATTGCAGACCAATTTTTTATATTAACTCCGTTTTTTGCAATACTTTGAGCTGTTTCTATGAAACCGCTTTTATCAATCGTTTCAAACAATCCTGAGCTATCTAAATCGTTTTCAATTATTTTGGCAATGTCTTCACTTATACTATCTATACTCCCAGAGGCTTTTGTAAATAAAGTTATAGCTATCGGTTCCGGTTTTATATTACCTTGCGTAACCTCTATCTTTATTGCATTAAGGGGCGATATTAAAAAGCCAAGCCCCACCAATGAACAACAAACTAAAATTTTCCGGAACATAGATACATTTCAATATGCATATATGAAGATTATAACCCTTCATGCAATATCATCATAACCGCCTATTATTTTCAGTCTTGTCCTTAACTGTTTTAATTCCTGTCGTAATTTTATAGCTTTAAAATTAAAAATGTTACTAATATTACTTTTAGACATCAGAACCACATCTGAGCAATCTTTAAGTTCTTGAATTATTGCTTTTTCACGATTTTTTAGTTTTGTGACTTCGTATTTGCCTATTGATATTCCAAACATAGCTTCCCCAACAATTGTTAATAAACAATTAACCTCATTTCAGATTACCCCCTTATTATAAACAACAGCAAGACATTACTATTCTTCATTTTGTGGACAAGGCATTACAGAAACCAAGTAATTTGTAAGTTCGTGCACCCCTTCGTGCGTAACAGCAGAAATTGTAAATACTTCCTCAATTCCGTTATTTTTAAATTCATTCACTATATTTTTTTCTGTAATTTTATCCACAATATCAGATTTAGTTAGTACTACGATTTCGCGTTTTAAAGCGACGATCTTTCCGTAATTTTGTAGTTCATTACGTATTGTTTTGTAGCTAATCAATGGGTTTTCTGTAGATAAATCAACTAAATGTAAAAGAATACTGCACCGCTCTATATGAGCTAAAAATTTTTCGCCTAATCCCTTACCTTCATGAGCACCTTCAATTAAACCTGGAATATCGGCTATAACAATTTCATACTTCCCAACTCGCAACATACCAAGCTGAGGAACTAACGTTGTAAAAGGATAGTCATCAACTTTTGCCTTGGCATTAGTTACTGCCGATATAAAAGTCGATTTACCAGCATTAGGTAAGCCAACAAGTCCAACATCAGCTATCATCTTGAGTTTTAACCATATCCAACGTTCTTCACCTAAACCACCTTGTTGGTAATATCGAGGAGCTCTATTTGTTGACGATTTAAAATAAGAATTTCCTAATCCTCCACGTCCACCTTGAGCTAGTAATTCAGTTTGCCCCTCAGTTACCATGTCCGCAATGACAGTTTCTTTATCTTCGTCTAGAATTTGAGTACCTATCGGAACCTTTAAATACATATCTTCACCTTTATGCCCTGTACAATTTTGCCCCGAGCCATTTTCACCACGTTTAGCTTTAAAATGTTGCTGATAACGGTAATCAATCAATGTATTAACACTCTTTGTTGCAACAACATACACAGAACCGCCATTACCGCCGGCACCTCCATCAGGTCCCCCAAATTCAATAAATTTTTCATGGCGGAAACTCATACATCCATCTCCCCCATTTCCTGCTTTTATATAAATTTTTGCTTCGTCTAAAAAACGCATATTTTTAACATTTGGTTACCATACTGGAAATTTTAACATTTAGTTGCATAAGCGGTGATAACTGCTTCGAACTTTGCTTGTTTAAAAACGTCCTTAGTATGGTATAGATTTTTTAAGTATTATTTTAACTTTTAATATGTAACATCAGACATAACGAGATATGATTACTATTTTGAGGCGACAATGATTAAAGCCAGTCATTCTAAGATAAGTTCAATATTTGTGAGTTTTATAATCATATGTAATTGCAACGCTAATGCAATGATTGACGCTCAACCTTCTACTGTTTCTGCAGCATCTCCTCAATTATTACATCCTCAATCGAATAATTATCCACAGCGTAGTTTTAACAACGCTCCGAGTATAATGTCTCAAAATTCATTCCTTCCTGGTCAAATAATAAATCCAACACAAATAAATTCCACCGTTGATACTGGCAATATTTCTAATCAATTTTCACAAATACAGTTTCAACCAACTATTGGGAATCAATCAGTTATTCCACATGCTAGTATAAAACAATATTATAATTCGCAAAATGGAAAGAGAACATGCCTAGAAGCAATGCAATCGTCCCTTAACAAGGGCATATCAGATAATTATTGTATTTTAGATTTGAGTAATACTACTGATTTTGATCAAAATGCTGATTTAGTTACACAGCAGTTTTTTATTCAAATACAAGCTAAAGGAATAAAATACATATACATGGATTTATATAATTCATCGGTCAATGATACTTATATAAGCAAATGGTCTGCACAATTCAAACAGGCTGGAATGCAAGTTTTATGGAATTTATCAGGTAATAAGAGTGTTTCCGATCAAACAATTGTTTTACTTGGTAGTTTAGACAATGTTTCAGGGCTTAACATTGCCGGAACATCTGTTTCAGATATAGGAGCAACTCAACTCGTTTCAATGTTAAGCGGTGTTAATCCAGTTTGTATAGATTTTATAAATATATATCGAACTCAAATAAGCAACATCGGTCGCACTATGCTGGAATCGAAATTTAGCGAAAATGTTAATAGGTGGAATGTAATGCATCCCGATAAGCAAATTAACGGAAGAGGCATAATAAATGATCTTGGTCTCAAAATAGATAGAAAAAATTCAAGCGTTGCATCTTCTGCTACATCGACACAAATCGAAGTTTCTCAACCTGAGATGCCTGCAGTATTTCCATGGGTAAATCCGTTAGGTCAATCGTTAGTTACATCCAATGCAGTCAACGCCGGGGCGCAACGACCTTCTACAGAGATAAATACGTTTGGAACAACACCAACAGTTGTTGTACCGTCAACTAATGCAAATACTACTAATGTGGTTGTGGCTTCGCCTTCATCAAGTTTGACTTCCGACGTAAATAGCATAGTAAGCCCAAATACTATTCCAAATTCCACGAATGTAGCTGATATTTCGGCAACTACTGCAGCATCAATTAACAATGAATTAAATACGGCTTTGGCAACGTCTCAATATAACAATGTCGGAATGACCACAACATTGAGGTGAAACAAAATATGAATTTTGTTATAGTTACAATGTGATATTAGAAAAAAGTTTAGCGGCAACAGCCGAAAATAAGGTATAGAGATGCCAGCCATGTATGAAAATTATTCAAATAAAAATACTTCTCCGATGGTTAGTTTCATGCCACCCAAACCTCTCGTCCTTGTTGGACTCATGGGATGTGGTAAAACAAGCATAGGGCGACGTCTAGCAAAACGTTTTGATATTCCTTTTTGTGATTCTGATGCAGAGGTTGAAGAATCGGCAGGTTGTGCATTAAATGATATTGATGCGATATTTGGTGAAGGTGCATTACAAGATGGGGAGTTTAAGGTAATATCGAAACTCATAGAACAGCAAGTCCAAGTTATTGCAACTGGTTGTTTGTCTTTTACATGGGACAAAACAAGGCAATATATAAAAGAAAATGCAATATCGATTTGGTTGAAAGGAGACTTGGAAACGTTAACCCAACGTGTAACAGGTCGAAAAGAACGCCCATTACTTGAACCAGGTCGTGAACGAGAAATTTTAAGTAAAATGATTGATGACTACTATCCAATATTCGAAGAAGCGGACATTCAAGTCCAAACGATTGATGAGAGTGCTAATATCACGGTAGACAGAGTTATCATTTCACTAACTGAATTCATAAAAAGAAATTACCCAGGATATCACGTATTGCGTTCAGTGTAATTTTTTATATAAAATCTAATCAAGTGACGCACCGGTTTTGTATTCCGGAGCGTTATTCTTTTTGTTGTATTATCCGGAAGAGTTATTTTGATCGGACTACAGTTTTGCTTTCTTTTAGTTTTGGCTCGATACATGTAGTGTACTATTTAATAGATTAAACGTATTTATATGGTTGAAATGTTTAAACGCCCGATTGGAAAATCAATCAAAATTATAAAGTATGTTAAAATCAATGCGGAATTTAAGCCGAACTGATTATAAATGAGAAAGTATTTATTTTATTTACCTGTAATATTGTTATGTACTGGCTGTCGTCAACATGACATAGATATTAAAAAGTTACCAGACAAATCGCCGGAGGAACTATACAAAATCGGAAGCAAAACAAAAAAAACACATGATGCAGTGCTAGCGTTTGAAGAGATAGAAAAATCATATCCATATTCTAATTTTGTACCTGACAGTCAAGTTGAAATCGGGAAATGTTATTTCAAAATGAAAAAATACGAAGACGCGGTATCGGCGCTTGATAGCTTTGTAATGCTAAATCCAACACACGCGAGAGTTCCAGAGGCATTATATTTATTAGGGTGTATATACTTTGCGCAAATGCCTATAGTAAAGCGAGATCAAGAAAATAGCGTACGAGCCCTGGAGTACTTCAGTGAGCTAAAAAACAGATATCCAAATTCGGAATTTGTATCAGATGCTTATGTAAAAATGAAAGTACTTTATCAACACTTAGCTCTTCATGAGTTCCGAGTTGGAATGTACTATCAGAAACATAAAAATTTCCCAGCAGCAATATCACGATATAATACAATAATAGAATCTTATCCTGGCACCGAAACCGCTCAAGAAACTTATTTACGACTTATTGAATGTTATTTATCCATGGATTTGAGAGACGAAGCATTAGTTGTTAATAAAGTTCTACAGCTTAAGCATAAAAACACGAAATGGGCCGAATATGCGACAAAAACATTACGAAAATAAGGTATTAATTTGTGGAATTCACTCGTGTTATGAAGCGATTAACACGAATAACACAAAGATTTTACGTGTATATTTAATTGAAGATAAAAAGTATCCTGAATGGGTCGATAAGATTAATAAAAATGTTGTAAGATTTGTTACAAAAGAATATTTAGATCGCCTTGTAAAAAATAACGATATTGCCCATCAGGGAATAGTAATTGAAATGCTTTCAAATAGTTTTAGAACAATATCAGATTTAAAAAAAAACGATGGCTCAATCGCAATTCTCGATAACGTAACGGATCCACATAATGTAGGAGCAATAATTCGTTCAGCTGCTGTGTTTGGGATTAAAGCAATTATAGTTCATAACAGATCTGCTTGTAAGATATCAGAAACTGTTATAAAAACATCGTCCGGCGGATTAAGTCATGTGAAAATATATCCTGTATCAAATATTGCTACGACAATAAAAGAATTAAAAAGTTATGGGTTTTGGATAGTTTCGCTGAGTGAAAAAGGAGATAAATATCTTCATGAAATAGATTTACGTGGTAAAATATGCGTTATTTTGGGAGCTGAAGGTTCAGGAATAAGGCGATTACAGCTTGAAAATTCTGACTTCATAGCAAAGATTCCAACAGCGTCATATTTTTCAACGCTCAATGTTTCAAACGCTGCATCAATAACTTTTTATGAAATTGCAAGGCAAAATAATTTTAAGATAGGGTAGTTATATCTCGTTATTATGATTGATGCAATAATTCTCGGCATTCTGTTTATTTCTCTCTTGGTAGGATGGTTCAGAGGGGCTGTAAAAGAAATATGCTCGATAATATCTTGGGGTCTAAGTGGATACTTAGCCTGGGCGTTGTTCCCATTAGGGCTTGACGTAGTTCGTGAATATATTTCCCAACCTCTATTAGCGAACATTATAACTGGTTTTTCTTTGTTCATTATATTTATGATTGTATTAAGTTTACTCACATATTTGTTTTCAACTCTCATCCGTAATAGCGTGTTCAGTGTTGCCGACAAGTTCGGCGGTGCTTTATATGGAGTAGTTCGGGGAGTTTTAATTATTTCAATTGCGGAGTTTGGCTCAACTTATTATATATTTAAAGAGCCACCCGCTATGTTCAACCAGTCACAGTTGCTACCTTACGTTAAAAACGTTTCTCAAATGTTATTTTTACTATTACCAGATAAGTTACAACAAGAACTCACTGGGTACTTGAGCAAAGATAAACAACGTGAATTAATCACAGCACTCGGCGGAAAATTAAAAAATAGCATTTTTGCTAAAAAAAATTCTAATCAACAAGCTAATAGCGCTAATTCAAGTATTGACGATCAAAACTCTGACCTGCCTAACAATTGTAATTCATCAGAGAATAGTCGAGCATCAGAACTTGCTCATTTGGGAGTTAAAAAAGCTGAACCTAATCCGAACTTGAATAAAACAACTCGTTCAGATCTTGATAAATTAATTGACCAATATACTTAGTTTCGGTAGAGATTATCATCTCTGCGTTCTGTTTGCGTTAAAAACAATTTTTTTAAAAAAATTGAATCTTTATTTAATTACTCTAATATAACAATCGCGTCCAAGTTCCTTTTAGCCTTTCTCTATGTTAACAAACAAAATGTGTCTGAAACTTTCCGAATATTAACAACAGCCCAAAGTATCTAGAATAACAATTCCTCTGTCAGGTGTAATCACGGGAAAAAGGGAATGGGTTTTCCGATCCCATTCCACGAAGATATCTTGTTTTAATTATCCCAATCATCGTCACCTTCATCATTAATATCGTTGTCTTCATCATGCATGTGAAGATCTTGACGACGACGCTTTATTGCTTCAGATAATGCATTTTGCAAGAAATTTTGTTTAATACTAGGTTCCGTTTTATAGTTTTTTAACAGGACTTCTAGGTTCTTTTTAATAACTTTATATTTATCGGTTTCGGTCTCACCTTCCCTTTCGAGCCTTGTTTTAGTTAAATACCAATCGTTAGCTCTTTCTTGCAGATCTTTGAGTGAAACTTTAATTTTTTGGGTTGGATCTTCCGGGTCATCCAATTCAACAACAGAGCCCGTAAATTTTTTTAATTTTACAGTTTTAAGCTCGTCTTCCATACTAATAACAGGTTTCCCTATATTATCATTTTTTTCGACGGTCGTCTTTTTATTTGTGATATTCCAACTACTGTTTAAAGCAGAAGCAAAGATCTGTTGGAACGGTGGTGGCGGAGGAATTGTCCCCTTTATATCGGCATTATCTTCAGCCTTGTTTTCCTTTTTTAATTTTTCGTCATTATACTTCTTGATGGCGTTGTTCAGTTCGCTCGCCGTTTGATTTAACTGTTTTTTTAGCTGACCCACCTCTTCATCCTTCTTTGCTACAGATTTCCTAAGTTCCGCCTCATTTCGTCTTGCCTCTTCAAGCTGTTTTTTCATTTCCCCAAGCTTCTCACTCACATCATTGTTTTTGTCAATGTTAATATCTTTTCTAGTTTTTTTGTTTCTATATTTTTGAATTTCATTTTCACACTCTTTAACCTTGTTGGTCTCTTTTTCTAACAAATTTTTCAATTTGATAGATTCTTGGGCTTGGTTTTGTGCGGCAGATTGATTCAACAGCCAAGACAGGCTTTTTTGCTGAATATCAAATTCTTGTGATTCTTGGTTAAACTTCTTGAGCAAAAAATTCAAGAAAGTATTTGTTTCTTTTTTTAAATCTCTGTTACCTAAATAAAACACAAAACTCGTCAAATATTTCGCAATAATCCTCCTGTTATTAGTGTCCGGAACAGCGTTTTTTAATACCGTTTCTAAAAGTCTTTCGGTATTCCCAAGATCTTTGCGAATTTGATAATGACTATCTCGTGCATTATTTACGAAACGATCAGTCTTTTGCCGAACATCGGCACTATTTAGGCGCGTAATATTACCCTGATTTATAATGTCTAAGATTTCTTGTGGATACTCCTCTGAAATTTTTTTGTCTGCTATCATTTTCTTATAGATGTTATCGAGCATTGCCGCCATCTTAGCCTCATTAAAAGTCTGGTTTTTCATAGAATCTTCTAATTGATCGCTATCATGTTTGAGATTAAGTTGTTTCCATATCGCGACTTCTCTTGGTTCATGTTCGCGATAAAGAGCCGATTTTGTATCGGTCATATTATAGAACATTATTGCGGCTTTCCTGAGTATTCCAGGAATCATAACGTCGTTAATATTGGTCGGAAATACAGTCTCAGATCTAAGATTAAAGATTCTTAACGCATCGGACGGGGATTGAACGACAAGTCCATCATCGTTTTCTTTTTTTTCAATCAAAGCGTTCCCGCCAGCGCCACTACTCTCTCCGCCATTTGTAACACAATTTTTGTTATTACTTTTTGTTTTCAAATCTGCGAATGTAATAAGATTTTGTCGGTCTCCATTGATTACGGAACGACTTTTGTGCTCGTCAACAAGTCCTAAATCGACAAAATAAATAACAACATTTTCGACCAATTTGTAATATGCAATCTTTACTTCATAAAACAAGTCTTTTTTCCCATTATAGATCGAACCATTTAGACTCACTATATCTAACAGAAATTCTTTGATTCTTTTCTCGCAATCTGTTTTGAGATTTTCAAAGAGCTTTTTCAAAGTCTTGATTTTCATACCTTCGCTATTCGGAATCAAACTGGTAAAGAATTCATTAATAGTTTTCCGCGTGTTTTTAAGTTGTTTGTATACATCGTTTCCATATGTATCTATAAGCTTTTTGGCTTCATCACACTTCTCGTCCACAATTGCTCTATCAATGCTGTCTTTAATGAGAAAAATCCCATTTTTTAAATCACGGTCAACACCTTCAAGATTGGGATAACCTAATTGATCGCCATTTCCGTGTTTTCCCAATGCAAATTGTACCTGCTCATATAAAAGATCTTGTATGACTGTTTCTACGTCCTGATTATCGATCTTTGGCAAATTAAACTTATCCTTACTCTGTTCAGATTTGTTTTTTATAGGCTGATTCCCCTCGTACTTTCGTTTCAACTCAGCACTTTCTTGATCAACTTTCGACATTCTTTCTAATAATGCCAAAAACTCTGAAGTCATATTCACTAGTCTCTCTGCCGAGTCTAATTGTAATAACTTATTGCGAGCGCTATTAATAAAATCCTCGTTCTTATTTTGCTTTTTATTAATCTCTCTTTTGACAACTCCTTCCAAACAGCATTTTAGCAGACTAAATCCTAAAAAGTTTGTTTCTGATTTTTTGTCCGTAAACGCTTGTTCGTAAAAATTCTCTGGTATCAAATTGTTTCTATCTGGATTGAAAACAAAATTCGGTGTCTCTTCACCTTGTGGGCTTAATTTTTTTATAGACAACCACCTATTTAAGTCCTCAACGCCAATGAAGAAGTCGCCACTACATTGTCCTACAGCAGACATGGGGATACTACGTTCTCCAACCTTATAACTCAAGTTCTTTGTCAGAGTTTCGTCCTTAATGCATTGCTGATATCCCTCTCGTACATTTGCAAAAATTTGCTGAGCAACTAACCGCATCGCATAATCAAGTTGCTGGGCATTGTCAGAAAAATCAAATTTGTTACAATCAAGTTCTGTTTTATCATTCACAAGAATATCTGCTATAAGATTAACTACATTCTCGATGTGTTTTTCACTTTCCGTATTACAGCTCCAATGATTTTTGTTCTGCTCAAACATTTTTTTATTCCGAACATTAAAGAGAAAATGTAAATATTTTTTTATAAAAGTCTTGTTTCCTTCTATGTTCAATTTATCTGGTTTATCCGTTGATAAATTATAATTTTCATAAATTTGTAGAGGAATAGAATGCACTCTGTCTATATTCTCAAAAAGGGTGTTCAGCATTTCGCTGTCTTCAGACCAATCGGAATCGGAGTCTTCTCCGAAATGTTTCTTACTCAAGAAATCTGTACCGAAAACATATTTATATAAACTATCTATGGCTTCCGCATTTGGTTGTTCTTTAGAATCTTTAATTTTATCTAAATTATTTATAAGCTCATTGTTAAGTCTGTCGAATGTTTGATCGATCAATGGTTTTTTTGCAGTTATTGCATTGCTGACCATGACCAAATCTTGGCTACCGTGACTACCATATGTAACATTAGACACAGTTGTTAACCCAATTATCGTTCCTAACAATAACGTTAGTTTTTTCATTTGTTGAATCCTATTTACGCCAAATCACCACTATTATAACAAAAATTCCAATACTGTTAAGGATTTGAGTGTTATAAAAAATATGTTATTTTCGGAAGCGATTATTTTATACAAAATTTTATTTAAATTCAATGTGCTATTATTGATCTTCCTTTTTGTCTTAAGCTCAAACTCCTTCTAGACGTATCACTCTTGTTAGTCCATAAAAAATATACCTATTAATAAAAAATAGGGTTGCTATAATTAGCAACCCATCTTTACAAAAATCTTTTGTCGATTTTTTCAAAATAAAGAGTATTCATTGCTTTCAGCAATTTGTTTCGTTAGCATAGATTCTAATTCGTTCAAAAAACAACTTTGTAATAGGTATTTTTTTATTTCTCTCAGATTTTCGATGAGTTCCACTTGTGCCCCATGGACTCCATTCTTACTTCTTTTTGAATTTTTAATCGCTCCGTCGTAAGTCGACGAAAGTTCGACTCGTTTTTTCATATATTTTCCAAGCGTGGATTCAACCTCTTGTTTCCAAAATTTCAACTCTTCAAATGAGCTCTTACGTTCATCCTTATTGTTAACAGAACTGCTAAAGAGATTCAATCTGTCTACATCTTTCTTTTGGATAATCATGTCTTCAATTTTAATGCTATCTCTTGGAACATCTGGGGAAAACAACCACGAGTCTTTTGTTTCGAGGTTACCATTCTTGTCAAAAGACGAATAAGAAAAGTTCCGATTAAATAGTTCGTTAAACATCATAAGGAAACAATTGGCGCTGTTTTCTGGAATGGTATATTTTTGACCAAGTTCGACAAGATAATTACTAAAATCGTCTTCACTCTTGCGGAAAACAGCTGCTCCTTCAAGCCAATTGGTCACGAATTTGAACAGAATACTGTCAAACCGATTTTCGAGATTATTAGTCTGATGTGTGTAATTATATCTCTTGACACAATAGTCTGCAAAAGTAAGAACAACATTGTCAACGTTTAGTTGGTCGTTCGTGTTAAAAAGCTCTTTTTCTAACTCTTTGACTAACGGATAACAGTCTTTTGCCATCTGAGCCGTTATAGCAGACCTGTTTATATCAACAGCTTTTTCCTGCATCAATTTTGCATCAGTTAGTTCCTGGAATGCCTTTGCTAAACGTCCCGTACGCATTAACTCTTCTTCATATGATAACACCATACCAACTACAGATTCTTGAGAGACGGTTTTCTCGACAATGCTAGTACTCTGATTTTTTGCTTTAACATTCCGAGTCTCTTTATGTCCAGATAATAAATTCGTATGTAACCCATAGCAAGACCAGTCGTTGGAAACATCATTCTTCAGTTTTTTGAACAAATTGAATGAAGACATTCCACTTCTGGTAAGAAGTTGATCTGACACATATTTAAACGTTTTTTCAAAAAGATGATTTAAATACTCTTGTCTTCCAGACTTTCCTGATATCGCGAATTCCTGGTCAAATTGCTTTTTGCCATAAACAAGGGTCAAGTAAGACTTGTATAGCATTAATGAGTCCACGTACGATAAAAACTCCTTTTTCGCCGGATCTGATAGCCTTTTTATAGCTGCACAATTAGCTTCAAAAAATTTTTCTTGAGATGCTAAGTCAGACGTCTGATGAGCCAACTTAAGGAGCTCTGCTCCTTTGCCAATAGAGTCTTTAAATTCTTCATTTTTTAACCAAGAATGTTGCTTTACAGTATTTGGATTACTGACGCTCTTTAAAAAAAGTTCATAAGCCTTATCGCCAAGCTGTGATTGAACAGAAGCTTCTGTCGCACAAACCGTGCTAGAAACTGTATTAACGACGTGCGGAGCACACAAAGCAATCCCTAAAGCAATGCTTCTAAAAAGTTTTTTCATAATCTGATAACAAAATTATAAGCCTAACTGTGAATATGATAATACATTAACATCGCTAACGCAATTGAAATGCCCAAAAAATTCTAGAAATGCGTGTATAAAAGGAAAAAAGACAATCAGTAGTTCATAATTTCATCTAATTTTTAGCAAAGACATCCCCGCCACCCCTAATATTACTGATATAATCCAAAACCTAAAAACTATTGTCGACTCCGACCAGCCTAGTTTTTCAAAATGATGGTGGATCGGTGCCATCTTAAACAACCTCTTGTGTGTTGATTTGTAATAACCGATTTGTAATATATCCGAAACCGTTTCTAGTACGAACACTCCACCAATAATTGCGTATAACAGTTCATGTTTTGATACAATAGAAATAAAACCTAAAACGGCACCTATCGACACAGAGCCTGTATCGCCCATGAATACTTTCGCTGGCGGGACGTTGTACCACATAAAACCAAGCCCCGCCCCAACTAATGAACTTAAAAAGATACATATCTCAGCAATTCCTGGAATATACGTAATATTAAGGTAATTTGCAAAATTAGAATGTCCGGCAAAATAACATATAAAAGTAAAACATACTGCTGTAGTAATAACAGTACCTATAGCAAGCCCATCTAATCCGTCAGTTATATTTACGGCGTTTGAACTTCCTGTTATTACAAATACTGCCCAAGGAATAAAAAACCAACCTAGGTCAATAATCCAATTTTTGAAAGCTGGGAAATATAACATTGTATCAATCGAATTATTGCAATAAACAATTGGTATACAACAGCATACCGATATAACAGTCTGTAATAAAAATTTTGTCCGTGGAGAAATACCATGATAATCATGTTCTGATAATTTTTTATAATCGTCAAGCGCCCCTATTAACCCAAATCCAATCATTACGGAAATACATAACAATAAATATTTATTTGCCAAGTTTCCCCATATAACACAGCACGATAAAATTGCTAAAATTATAAGTACTCCCCCCATAGTTGGGATACCAGCTTTTGTTACTAAGTGAGATTGAGGACCATCATCACGTATTGGTTGCCCCCCTGATTGCCGAGATTTTAAAAATACTATAAATTTTGGCATGAGAATAAAAACAATTAAAAAAGATGTTAAAAAAGCACATATAGAACGAAAAGTCGTGTAAGTTAGTATATTATATTGGGTAAACACCCTATGTATTAAGTTGAAAAACATTTATACTATTAAGTATTTTGTCAAGAGCTATGCCTCTCGACCCTTTCAAATACAATATATCACCGTCTTGAACGTTATTAAGTATTTCTGTTATTACATTTTCAGTAATACGTTCAAAACATTTAATATCAGTATATTTTTGTATACAACCCCATAAGTTCTTTGAACCAACAAAATATATTTTATTACTACTAAACTCGCTTAATTTTTGAGCTATTTTTTCATGATATTCAAGTGACTTATTTCCAAGCTCTAGCATTTCGCCTATTACCAACACCTTATTTTCAGCATTTTGCCTAAGACAATCGAGTGTTGCTATTACTGCCGATGGGCTTGCGTTATATGTTTCATCAATTACTTTTATTCTTTTTCCGCTGTATTTATATTCATTAACAGAACCTCGCCCACGTAGCGGAACAAGATTTTTTATTATATCGATGTACCGTTCTACATCTAAGCCCATTTTTTCCAAAACAGCGACAACAATTGCACTTATATAAGAATAATGTCGCCCAGGAGTTTTTAGCGAATATTTATAAATATTGTCTTTTGTTGTAATAGTCGTTATATCCCTACGTGTATTGACTTTATAATCGCAATTTTCGTTATATCCAATAGATACTGGAGTTACATTATTTATAGAACATTTATTCAAAATTTTATCTTTAAATTCACTATCGCCATCGTACAGTAATACGCCATGTTGTTGCATGCCTTCAATTATTGACAGTTTTTCATTAACCAATTCATCAATATTTTTAAAATTGCCTATATGCGCTTCGTATATATTTGTTATTATTGAAATATTTGGCTTTACATATCGCGTTAATGGAAAAATTTCACCCACACTATTAGTTCCAAGTTCAAATATTCCTATTTCGGTATCATACTGAAGCTGTTCAAAATTTAGCGCCATGCTAAGCATAGTATTATAATTGTGCATTGACTGGAGCGCATTGTTGTATTTTGATAAGACAGAATATAGCCAATTTCGCGTAGTAGTTTTACCGCAACTACCAGTAATTCCTATAACGGTACTTAAATTCGATCTCGTTCTGAAATAATGTCCCAAACGTGATAGTGACTTAACAGTATCTGAAACTGTTATAACTGCAGGATCGTTAAAAGTTTTTTCTGTTACAGCCATGGATGCACCAGCTTTTAATGCATCTTTCACATAATTATTGCCATCAGCGTGGGAGCCCTTGATTGCAACAAATATATCCCTATTATTTATATTCCTGCTATCAGTTTTGAGCATTTGCAGTACGTTATTTACATGTTCGCCGGAAGTTTAGCACGTGTGAAATTTTTGTTGTTTGCGTTACGACGTGAAAGTTGCTATCATTCAAATGAATGGAACGGAACTTTAGCTCAGCGGTTAGAGCTCCCCGCTCATAACGGGTAGGTCGTAGGTTCAAATCCTACAAGTTCCACCATTTTATATTACGATTGGTATTGCATCATGTACCGTTTTATTTATGTAGTTTGTTTTTAGTGGCTTTGTTTTTATTATTATTTTAGTCTGATATTTATCCAGAATTGCATTTATCTCTTTTTTCAAAGATTCATGCGTTTTATCTTTCGTGTTGTCAAAGTATCTATGTAATTTCTGAAATTGGGTATCGGCATCGTTTTGAACAATTATTTTATCAATAACGTCTCCACATCCTGTTATTTTATTAACATCATCGGATAGTTTCAAAAAAATATCTTTATTATTTGTAATTTTATATTGAGAACCAATGCATGTAACATTAATATAACTACCGGTTGCGTCATATACATATTCAAGTTCACGAACATATAAAACAGTGTTATTAAAAGCAATTGGCTGATGAAATGATAGGTTAGGTGTTTTACTGCATATCGGCAGACAAAATTGTACATATAAGTTATACATTGAATTTTTAATATATTTAATTATTTCGTTCAGTATTATGTTGCCAATTTTTTGCCCAGTATCAGTTTTAAAAAACGATTGCTGATATGCATCACATAAATATTCTTGAACATTGTGCAAATCAATTATTATGTCTTCACTATTACATTTCTGAACGTTATTGTTAATTATTTTACATTTAATTTCTTCGCTCTCAAGTTGTTCATATTCCCAACCTAGTGATAACTCAAAATTAAATGATGTCCTATTCAGAGTGAATTTATCATTAAATGTGACCGATGTTGTGTTTTCTTCTGTTAGTTTTGAACGAGATATAAAGTATTTAGTCTGCCTAGTTGAGCTATCAGTTCGTAATAAATCAAAAGTTTTAAACCACGAGTGAGTAAGTTTGTTTGGCGTAAATGTTTCTAATTGTTTGCCAGATAGTGCAAATTTCAGTTTATTGGTAAGATCAATTTGCCCGTGTACACACCGCAACCACGAGGCTTTTATGTGTAAATTCAGTTCACTAATAGGTAAACTTTTGTCAATTTTTGTTTTTAATGTATCTTTTATTATCCATTGCTCGATATTACGTATTGGTTCCTTGTCAGAAATATATAGTTCTCGTTGAAATAAGTCAGGATTTTCCTGTTTGAATTTTTTTATTAGTTCATCATCACTATCATCAACATAGTGTTCGATGTTTGATGTAAATAACTTTAGTGTATATGTGGATATTAATCCATCGTCTATAACTTCTGTAATTTGTCCATCAAAAATTATTTCTGAATTTATAGCAATTTTGCAGTTTACAAACAAATTGATATCAATATTTATGTCCACAATCTTAATAATTGCACTATCTTGACATTTTATTCTAAGATACACAATATTGCTTTCGTTTATTATATACTTTTTTTCTTTGTTGTAAAACGTACATATAACTTTAGTCATAAAAAACTCTTTTAAAACGAAATGATTATAGGAACCGAACCGTTCCCCATTTATAGAATTAGAACAATTTCGCAATGCGTGTCAAGCATCGATTTTATTGTCTTGTTTTCGCATACAGAGCACTTGCATATAAACCCACGCGTTTAATAAAACCTTCCCTTACAAGCCGTTTTAAATTGAATTCGATGAGTGAACGACCACCTATATCTTGACATGCTGTTAACACGGTTTTTTTTGAAAATACTCCGTTATGTTTTTCTGCAAACGACTTAACAACATCATAAGAGGTTTGATTAACATAGTCTGCAAAATTTTGTCTAAGCTCAAAATCCTTATAGCAAGAAATAATTACGTTAAGCATGTATTTTATAAACAGCTGTGGATTATTTTTTTTGTCTTTCCACCTTTGGCTTAAAATTCGTACAGTTTCATAATATGTGTTTACGTCGTTTATAATAAATGAGGCAATACTTGAATAACATCCCGCAAAATATCCGCATTTATACAGTAGTAACAAATTTAAAAGCCTGCTTATCCTTCCATTCCCCTTATTAAACAGATGCAAGCATAACAAATCCAGTACAAAACAGTGGATTAATACCAGACTATCAAAAATCCCGGATTTCAATGCATTTTTGTAGTTTTCACACATGGTGTCAAGTATATCTACTTTTTGTTTATTCGGTAGTTCTTCAAATTTAAATAAATTGCGATACATCTGGATAATGTAATTACTGTGAATTGGCAATACTTTGTAATTTTCGTGTATAGAATCAAGGGAGCTATAGTAATTTAAAATCTCTTCTTCGGTTCTATTTTTTGGGATTGTCTTATTTTCAATAAGTTGCCATAACCGTGAGTTAGTTGTTACGACTCCAGCAATTTTGTTTGACGCTTTAGTACTTAGAAATTTGTCTAATTCGGTAGGTTTCGTTTTTGGATATGAAGCTTGTTTTTCTTTAAAACTGTTAATTTTTGCAATACATAATAATACTTCGCTGTCCTTGATTTGATATATATGTTTTAAATAATCAACTTCTTTCATATTCATTGCAAATGAAAATTTTTTGATATGGAAACCACATACGAAAAACACATAAAATTCTTATTCCCTAATTGTAGCTGTACGCATATAATATATTTGTGTTTTTTACTATTTGGTTAATTTAACGCGGAAAGTTTATTTTAGTTTTCATTACGGTAACGACGTCAATCGAGCAATGGTTGTTCGTAACAGTTGGATTACTAAAGATAAAGGTGATGCTAATTGATATATTGATAAAGCGGATTTTGAGAAAGTAAAGCGAAATGGCGTTGATGCCGTTCATAGATGGATCAATAATCAACTTTTAGGAACTTCTGTGACTGCAGTGTTGATTGGTGCTGAAACATTAAATCGTCCGTTTGTCCAGTACGAAATATATCGGAGCTTCATGAAAGGTAACGGGATAACTGGTATTTATATTCATAAAATCAAAGATATGAAGATTGGACAAACAGCTAAACGGGGTGACGTCTTCACTATGATCAGAAGTTTCGACGATGGCAATCGATTTCGTTTCAGGGATATTTGTGATGGTTTGTATGATTGGGAATCGGATGATGGTTATAACAATCTAGGTTCGTGGATAGAAAATTCAGCTCGAAAGCATTGCAAGTAATTGTGATTTGGTTGTGTGCGTAGTCCAAACCACATTTTGAGAACAATTTGCGATAGCTTCTACTAAAAAGCACGCGCAACTTTCGTTTTTAAGAAGTTGATTTTGCATTTTTATGTACGTTTTCCCTGCAGAAGATGAATTCATTGTATTATGTTTATTTTTAATTTCAATGTAAATTGTATTAATAACATTTCCGTTCGAAATTTCATATCCATCTTGCGGTTCGAATATAACATCCCAACCGCCTTCTTGTCCGTTATCAGGTACTCGACAATTTTTTATATAACGAAATATTCTTTGATGAAAGTATCCAATTTCGTTTGTATTAGTTTTATCTCTCTGCCGAGAAATTTCGGAATTTATTAGGTTATACCAACTTTTATTGAAAATGCTTTTGTCAAAAATGAGTTTAATAGGATCAATTAAATTAAGATTGAATCTTTTTAGATCGTATGGACTTAATTTTGTCCCAAAATATCGGATAGTATTTTCAACGTGTTTTTCAAAATCGTTTTGCGAGATAAAATTAATATTCCAATTCATAAAACACCTGTTATCTAACGCTTCTGAGTGCCTTCACAATTTCGATACCAATACGATGAGCCATCTCGACTGGAACAGCATTCCAAATTTGTTTGTATTTTTCGCTCATTGAGCCTTCAAATACCCAGTCATCGGGAAAACTTTGAATCCTTGCATACTCTCTAACCGTGAATGGGCGGGTTTCTGAAGGGTGACAACGCTCTGTTTGTTTTTGAGACGGGGATGTAATCAGCGTCAGGCATGGTTCGTCCCAACTGATACGTCGTGCAATACCTCGTCGTCCCCCACTTGAGTAGTAACTTTTTCCCATATACTTTTTTGCAATATCTTCTGGTAGATCAACCCAACAACCTCCAGGTGGTACAAGGTCTAAAACTCTACGCTTACTTTCACTAAAAGATTGCCCATCTGAGATTGGACAGTTTTTTAACACATCCTTGAGTGTAGTTTGTTTTCTATCAGGTTTTGGATAAGAAAAATTAATTTTGTATTGTAGGTCGTTCCGGATACCGATAATAACTAACCGTTCTCGCTTTTGCCCTACTCCGTAGTAACATGCGTTTAAAATTTTATTTTGCACAGTGTACCCAACGTTTTCAAATGTGTGTTTTATAGTGTTAAAGGTTGCCCCATTGTTATGAGAGATGAGACCACGTACGTTTTCGAAAAGGAACATTTTTGGTTTTACTTCATTGATACAACGTGCAAATTCTGAAAATAAGGTTCCCCTCTCATCCCCAAACCCTAATTTTTTCCCCACATATGAAAACGACTGGCAAGGAGCACCTCCACTTACAAAATCAATGGTATTCATATATTTCTTAAAATCTACTGCATAAATATCATTTTCGATTACATTCCAAAATGGACGATTGCGTCGCAAAGTTTTACACGCGCTACGATCAAGTTCGACGATTGCCACAGTATTAATTCCAGCCTTTTCAAGACCTAAAGCAAGTCCTCCGCCCCCACCAAAAAGCTCAATTCCTGTTATTTTGTCCATGAAAATTTTTTATTAATACAACATGTATTGCACGATACGATTATCTCATACTATTTAAAACGGCGACTATGAAATTAATAAAGAAATGATTTCAAACGGAGCTGGGGTTATAAGTATTCCGGAAGAATTAATAGAAGAATTTTATTCATTACTAATAAGCTATTATGAAAGTAATTGTATGAAAGAGATTAAAAACTTTATATATAATAAATGCATAGACGGAATTGATTTTAAACAAGATGATTAAAATTGGGAGTATTGAACTTAAATCAAACGTATTACTTGCACCTATGGCAGGTGTTACTGATTTACCTTTTCGTAAAACAGTCCGTAAATTTGGGCAATTCCTTATGTATAGCGAAATGGTTGCAAGTCAGGCAGTAATACGAAATGTTACCCGCACACGTACAATGATGGATGCAGATAACGATCCTTATACGGCGGTTCAACTTGCAGGTGCGGATCCCGATGTTATGGCTGATGCCGCAAAGCTGAGTTATGAATTAGGGGCTAAAATCCTTGATATAAACATGGGCTGTCCTGTAAAAAAGATAGTAAAAACCGATGCTGGTTCAGCTTTAATGAAAGATGAACAACTAGCACAAAAGATTATTAAAGCAGTTGTTAATGCAACGCCTTTACCTGTTACTTTAAAAATACGTCTTGGATGGGATAGTCAGCATTTGAATGCGCCAAACATTGCGCGAATTGCTGAGGCTGAAGGTATAAAAATGGTTACTGTACATGCTCGCACACGTTCGCAACTATACAGTGGTAACGCTGATTGGTTAGCTGTGCACAACGTAAGGAATGCTATAAAAATTCCTCTAATAATAAACGGAGATATAACAAATGCTGATAAGGCAAAACAAGCAATGAGCGATAGCAGAGCCGATGGTGTGATGATTGGTCGAGGTTCTTTAGGGGCTCCATGGCTATTACACGAAATTGATTGTGTTTTGAATAATAAAACATTCAAACCTTTACCAGACAGTGAAAAATTGAGGGTAGCAAAAGAACATGTAACGTCAGTGCTGAATTTTTATGACGAATGGACAGGTTTTACCCTTGCAAAAAAGGTTGTTGCTTATTATTGTAAAGGACGCCACAATGCTTCAAAGTTTAGGGCTCTGATGGCTGATACATCGGTAACATCTGTTGAACAATTACATGAAGTTCTTGATGCTGCGTTTAGTTGTTTATATTTTCACGTTGTGGTACACTGACTGTAGTTTTTGTGAAGATGACTTTTAAAAGTATGTTTGCGGTTATAAAAACCGGTGGGTTGCAATATTGTGTTAAACCCGGAGATGTTATAAAAATGAATAAGGTTGAACTCGAACCTGATTCTTCGTTTGAAGTTTCTGATGTTTTGATGTTTTCTGATGGTAAGGACACTAAGGTTGGGACGCCAATTCTATCGGGATTTTCTGTAAAACTTCAGGTGATGCGTCAGATGCGAAATGAAAAGGTCATCATTTTTAAGAAACATCGCCGACACAATTATCGCCGTAAAAGGGGACATCGTCAGCCTATGACGTTAGTAAAAGTCACAGATATTGTTATTAAGTAATAGGAGAAAGATATGTCTACTAAGAAAGGTGCAGGTAGTTCACGAAATGGTCGCGACTCTGAAGGTCGCAGACTCGGATTAAAAGTCGGAGCGGGTCAATATGTACTTGCAGGTTCTATTTTGATAAGACAACGTGGTACAAAATATAAATGTGATGACAACGTCGGTTTAGGTCGCGATCATACGATCTATTCATTGATTGACGGTAATGTATATTTCAGGACCCGTCAGGGTAATAGGACGCACGTAGGAGTTCGCCCGATCGCGTAATTTTGTATAATTTCAGGTTGGAGTGTTCCAGCCTTTTGCGGGTGTAGTTCAATGGTAGAACGCAAGCTTCCCAAGCTTAAAACGTGGGTTCGATTCCCATCACCCGCTCCAGAGTTTTATTTTACCTTTATTTTTCTAGGCTTTCAAAACAAAGTAACTTATCTCTGAAGAATTCGTACTGTTTTTGTCTGGCTGTAATTTCAGCCGGGAGACCTTCGACAATATTATTACACAAACTATCAAAACGATTAAGAATTGATACAATACGTTGCTGTACTGGCAGTGGGGGTAGGGGAATTGTAACGTTTGACATTTTTGTTTTTGAGACGTTAAACCTGGTAACTCCACT
>CACZTP010000002.1 GCA_902784055.1 uncultured Pseudomonadota bacterium | reverse complement strand
ACTAGGAGATATGGAAACTTTGATAAGTTCTGATGAAACAGCTAAAAATGCTGTAAAAGACAAAGAAGGTTTATCTCTGGTGGCAGTCGACGGAACTGGTGCGTTCGATTTTTATGCAGCATTTAATGAACAAGGAGATAACAGTTCTATTCCAAATACAGCTGGGAATCTTTTCAGACAATGGCCTGATGGTTATCAACTTCCACTGTCAAATGAAACATCAAACAATACTGAATTTGATTTTAAGGTGGATCTTGCTCCATCTGGATCGGCTAATGATCACGATATATACTTAACAAGTGGTGTGCAAGATGTTGAGACGGTAAAATTTTCCGGAAATGCTGAAGATCTGTCGTTAAGCATAGCGGACGGTACCGAAGGAAATCAAGGTATAAATAACATCAAAGTTGCTCCTGTTGTAAGTGAAGGACAGAAGATAACTTTTTCAACAGGAAATTACAACATAATTAATTTTACTTCTGCAGATGGTACAGAAAAAGTTTATAACTTTGACACCTTTAACATGGGAACAGGATCTGTAATAAATGTCGGAGATAACAGCTGTCAAGGTATTACTTTGATACTGTAGGTTAGGACATACGAGAGTAGTTTAATGTTAATACCGATGAGAATTGATAAACAATCAGTTCGCATCGGTTTTGTATTCCTAAATCTCAGGAACACGTGCGTTATGAATAACGATGAAATTTATTTGTAATCGCTCCACTAATTACACGCATGATACAATAAAATTGATATGAACTAGAATTGCATATGGGTTTATATCCATATTTTGGCTCCATGAATGATCAGATACTACAAACAGCAACATCATTACAGGCTGAGCAACAAGCTACTAACGGAGTTGGCGCTAACGTTATAACTCAATCTGTTTCAGACAGTTCAATTTTTTCTTACTTTTGGAATGCAAGTTTCCTTATTAAAATTGTAATTTTATCTTTAATTATTGCGTCTGTATATTCATGGGCATTGATTATTTCGAATCGAATAAAATTAAAAAGATTAAACAAAGAAGCTGATTATTTCGAAGAAGAGTTTTGGTCAGGTACGCCTCTTGAAAATTTATACAAGCAGATTCACAATTCGGCATCGGATCCTATGACTGTTGTGTTTTGTGCTGCAATGTCGGAATGGGAACAAGCTGTACAAGATGGGAATTTAAAACCAGAAACTTTGATGTTGCGTGTTGAAAAAGCAATGGAAGTAGCTATTAATAGGGAAACAGTTGATTTAGAACAAGGCTTACCTATGCTATCGGGGATAGGAACAAATGGGGTAATAATAGGTCTATTCGGAACAGTCCTTGGTATATTGAATGGATTTAAAACAATTGCGATACAACAAAGTGCTTCGATAGCTGTACTTGGTCCTATAATAAGTGAAGCTCTTGTCACAACAGCTTTTGGAATAATTACTGCAATTCCAGCTGCGTTTGGTTATAGCAAACAGAGAGCATCAGTTAATAAATACATAAATCGTTTAGAAATTTTTGCAGAGGATTTTAGTCTTATTATTTTGAGACAGGTTAATACTATTTCGGAGCAGTGATTTTATGAAAATTAAACATCGGGAAAATCCGGACGTATTTATAAATGTTGCTCCATTGGTTGAGGTAATGCTTGTTTTAATAATAATTTTCATGCTTACTGCACCAACGTTGAATGTAGGAATACAGGTTGATTTACCTAAAACCGGTATGACCGAGATTAACGATTCCAAAAACTCTCCTGTGGTAATATCGGTAAACAAATTGGGTGAACTATTCTTAGAAGAGGTCAAAATGTCTGTTGAAGAAATCATTAATAAATTGCCTAATATATTGCAATCGGGCAAGGCAGATACAATATACATTCGTGGAGATAAAGATTTGCAATATGGAAAAATTATTGAAATAATGAGCATCATATCAACATCAGGTTTGTGTAAGGTTTCGCTTATTGCAGAACATGACGAAACTTTAGCTTCCAAAAAAGTAGAAAAGGTAACGCGATTGCCAAAACTTTCATGAACCCTATTGCAATCTGGATATCAATATCTTTACATATAGTAATACTTATACTTTCATATTTTGATTTTCACGGATTCATATGGAAAAAACCAATAAAAGATACAGGGCACATTGTTTTTGACTTCGTAACAATTGGAAATAAAAGTAAAGCGCCTGTTTTATCTACTGAAAACTCAAGAGCTAGTCGAAAAAAAACTCATACAGAAGAAAAATTAGATAACAAAATTAAAAATCAATCTGAGCGACTAGACGTTAAGCAACTAAAAAATGAAGAACCTACAAATAAAAAGAAATCTGACAAACAACATCTGATTAATAAATCAAAAGGTAATGAAACACCAAGTAAAGAAAATAACAAACTTAATAAAATCCCTTCAAAAATTAATGATAAAAAGGTAAATAATAATCAAAAGAGACAAGTGGATAAAAACACAAATAGCAAACAAGATAAAAAAACTCCTATACATAAAATCCAAAAAAAGGAACAAAAGTCAGGAACAAAAGCGTTGGAAAATAAAGCAGGTAAAATAAAAAAAACACAAAACATTAAACAAGGAGAGAAAGGAGCATTTGATAGTCTTATAGATAATGCTTTAGCTGATGGGAATTATGAAAATTCAGGATTAAATGCCGAAGAGGTTGGTGATACATTAACAGCAACTCAAATAGATTTAGTGCGGGAAACAATTCGCCCGTGTTGGCATTTCCCAGCTGGGCTTAAGGATGCAGATAAACTAATCGTTGATATAAAAATGGAATTAGATAACAACGGATATGTAACATCAGCCAAGGTTGCTGACGCATCACGACTTAAGCAGGATCCTAATTTTAGAACTGCCGCCGAGAGTGCGTTGAGAGCAGTTTTAGATCCTGCATGTAACCCCCTTCCCTTGCCTAAGGATAAGTACAATGAATGGAAAGATCTAGAACTGAGTTTTAATCCAAAAGATTGGATATAGTTTTCGCTTAATTTAAGAGCTTTCGCAAAAAAATATTATATAAAAAAAACAAAAAGAATAAAACAATTTATTGTTTTTGGAAGCAGGGGTAGGTAGTTGATCATTAGTCTCATATTATTGCCTTTTTTAGGGGTGGGGATTTTCGCAAGCTCGTTAGTGGACTCAATGAGTGGAAGTTCAACTGTGGTAAGGCTTCCTCGTGAAAGCTCTTACACAACGACGGGGTATCGTCATGGGGTCAGTTATGCCCTCTCAAGAATATCACTTGATTCGAATCAGGATATAGCACCTGGATATAGTAAGAGGCGTTCGCAACTAAAGGAAGCAGTGAAATCAATCAAAAATGGTAAAAAAGACATCTCTGATGTTATAAATTCTAAAGTTCCAGAGATGGTGAAACAGGTCGAAGAAGAGGTACATTCGTGTCCTAAAAATGATGATGCTTCGAAAAGCTCTGATAGAAGTGAAGAGTTAGGAAGCGGCGTACATGACGCGATCTCTGTTGAAGGGATAACGCCTAAAGCTGATGCAGAAGATATAAATCCTGACGATCATGATGTAGACGCTGAAGGTGAAGCGGAAGAGAATGAAGCGGAAGAGAATGAAGCGGAAGAGGAATGAAGCGGAAGAATTGAAGAATGAAGCGGAAGAATTGAAGAATGAAGCGGAAGAATTGAAGAATGAAGCGGAAGAATTGAAGAATGAAGCGGAAGAGAATGAAGCGGAAGAATTGAAGAATGAAGCGGAAGAGAATGAAGCGGAAGAATTGAAGAATGAAGCGGAAGAATTGAAGAATGAAGCGGAAGAGAATGAAGCGGAAGAGAATGAAGCGGAAGAATTGAAGAATGAAGCGGAAGAAGAGGATCTTGAACAGATATTCGAGCAACCGATTAAGCTTGATGAAAATTCACCTGAGGTGATTTGTATGAATTTGCCAGGGCATTTTGACAATTTAATGAAAGAGGTTGCAGCTTTGATAAAATGCGGGAGACAAAACGTTAAAAAATTGGCTGAGGATATTCTATCCCGAAAAAAGGACATGAAAGCTCGAATTCAGAGGGCTTACAAGGGGGTTGCAATTACAGATCCGTCGGCAAGGTTAAATGCAGGTAAAGTAGATCCATTCGCTCGATCGAAGTTGTTAGCCATAGCGAAATTGACGCGACCATCGTCTAAAGATTTGAGCCTAGAGCAGTTTTTAGAGGTTACAAATTTGTTCCAGCAAAGTGGTTTTACGGATCTTATTAGGGCATTGAGGGAGTCTAAGGATAAAAAGTTGGCGAACGTTGCAAAGCGTTTTGATGCGATAGTAATCGGAACACAGAGGTTCTTTTTAGGACAAATATGGAGATATACAGAGCTGATAATAGATGAATGGGACCAAAAGCCGGTTAGCGCTGATACTGTTATTTCTGGGATTTCCCATGGGGTTGAGGTGTGTTTGCGTTGTCTGCTTGCTAGCATGAATTTGCGATTGGGGAGTGATGCAGCAGTAGCGAAGGAAGCGCGCTGTGCAGACATGCCGAATGTTTTTTGCTTTCAAGAAATCGCAAAGGCAATGTCAGAGCTAAAGGATAACGCAGATATGAAACATGCGTATGATTACCTTTCCGGATATGTCAGTAATGTTTCCAATCTTGTGTTAATGTTCTTGATCATTCTTTATAAATGTGATGGACCAGCTTCTGACTTTATTTCGAGATTGGGTGCACCCGTAGAGTCCGTAGGGCTCGAAAAGCCGATGACGTTCTTATGGCAAACGTGTATTAACAAAGTTGGTTCGATCTATAAGGAGGTTTATGACTGTACAGTCGGTGATGAGCAGTTGTCAAACATTCGTTTGATATATCAAAGGAGCCTTAGGTTTGCGTTAGAAGGATTGGACATGTCGTCACCATTTGAAGGAATTGATGTTATTTCGAACGACGAATGGCTACACCCGAAAATTCTTCCGACAACCGGAAACTTGGAAGATGGTACCTATGTCTCTAGGTATAAGGATCTTATAACGACGTTTAATCGTATAACTCTACTCCGAAAGAATGGCGATATTACCCGGAAGTTGCAAGAATGTTTTGCGGGAGGAGAGTATGAAGAATTTGGAGGAGAAATTGTTACGCTTTTTGATCGAATCTACACAGATTTTAGAGACGGAAAAAAATTCGAGGAATATAGAGAAGTATACAGAGATCTGTTCAGGAAGGTTCATCCTGATAAGGTGGTAGGATTAAACCTTTCTTCCGCCCAAAAGGAAATTATTTCGCGAGTATCGGAGTTTATCTCTCAAGTAAATACTATGGAGAAAGATCGGGTTTTCCCTGGTGAGAAGGCCTGGGATGATTTAGAGGCTAAACTCGATGAAGAGGAGGATGCCGTTGATGAAACAGGTCTTGTAAAAAAACGGAAAGAATTTGGGTTTTACGAAAGCAAACCGAAAAAGGCAAGGTATTCTGAAGAAGAGCTAAAAGCTGCTAGTGGTGTAGTGAATGTGCAAGGGTGGTAGTTAATTTACCTCAACGTATTGGACGTACTGAATGTGTGGGGTGGTAATTAGATCACCCCACTTTGCTTACCTGCTCTTCATGTGTTTTATGTGTTCCATGTAGATCATTTATTGATTGAACTTTTGCGATCTGCTCTTCATTGTCTCGAATTATATAACCCCGACCCCATACTGTTTCTATTAAGTTAAGTCCTCCAGTAAGATCTGCTATTTTTTTTCTTAGCTTGCATATAAAAACGTCTATTATTTTTAGTTCTGGTTCATCCATTCCTCCATATATATGATTTAAGAAGATCTCTTTTGCTAATACAGAACCTCGTTTCATAGCCAATAGTTCGAGAATTGCATATTCTTTATTAGTAAGTGTTAGTTCTGTATCATAAATATAAACCTTACGTTGTTTTACATTTACAGTCATTGGTCCTATTTTTATTTCAGAAGATGCATGTCCCGAAGAACGCCGTATAATAGCGTAAATTCGTGCTAATAGTTCTGACTTGCTAAATGGTTTCGTAATATAATCATCAGCACCTATTGTAAGACTTTTTACTTTATCTTCAGTTGAAGCGAGACCTGATAAAATAAGAATAGGTGTTGTATTATTTATTGCTCTCAATCTCGATATTATGTCAAATCCACAAATGTCGGGTAGTAATATATCTAAAATAATAGCTGCGTAATCGTATAACTGAGCCATTTCTAAAGCTTCTACTCCAGTTTCTGCTTTGTGGCAATTTAATCCTTCCGCGACACATGCCGATTCAATCCTTTGTGCAATTTCCTTTTCATCTTCTACTACTAACAATCTCATTTTGTATTCTCTTATTCCGTTCCCCCCCTTATAATTTTATGCTAACAAAATATCACAATAAACAATCAAGAGTTACGTAAAATTTTGTCAATATTCTTGATGCTTGATATATATGTTTAATAATTTTTTAATTAATGGTTACAAATATTTTTTATTTTAATGTTTTCTTAATAAAAAATTTTATAAAATAGCCCCGCTCAAATTTAACTGTTGTTCACTAAAAAATGCGAGCAATACATCAACATATTACGTCCAATAAAATTCCGCCAAGCGATGCACTCTAGCCCGCAAAATCTAACAACCTAAAGCAACTAATCTACAAGATTAACAATAAAACTACTTCATTATACAGTATAAAAGTATCGGATCAAAATCACAACATATTGATGAGTCTTTTTTAGGGTTAAAAGAGATCCCTTTTAAGATATCAGAGAAAGACTTTAACAGATTTGTTATTCTTTCCGCTGTCTCGTCTTTATACAAACGATTGACTTTTGGATCCCTCGTCTTAAAGTCATTTATTAGAGTTTGTATTTTATCTTTAATATTTTTTATATTGTCATCAATTCGCTCTAACTTATCCTTTTTAAGGATATCAACTCCAAATTTGTTAATAATTTCACAACATATTATTGGAACTAAATCCAAATTTGATATACTGTCTGCGATTTCCTTTAATTTCTTTTCGGCATCCCTTTCAGATTCAGAACGAAAATGATCGGATAAAACATTGCCACAATTTCGTTCAAATTTTCGTATAGAGTACGGAATGCACGTTAATATATCCATAAGACTACGTAAAAACTTAGGGTTCTTTATATTGTTATTATTAATATCTATATTCAAATTTTCAGCGACATTCTTAAACAAAGAAAACTCAGACAACCATAAACAAAACAGAACAAAATTTTTCAACTGATTCAAGTTTGAATCCGATTTTAAATTTAATGATACAATTCCATCTTTATAAAAAACTCCTATGTTTATATAAGTGTCATTGATTAATTTTACGTAGTCAGAAAAAAGTCTAACACTTAATTCTGGATTCATACGGTTGCGATAAATATTCTCGAGAACTGTGACAATATCCTTTTGTGTACTACGAACTTTTTCTAATCCATCGAAAAAATCTTTAGCAGTTGAGTTGTCAATTCGACCGTTTCTATACGATTCACAGTAATATTTAACACCAAGTTTGTAGACTAAATCAGTAAAATCAGAGTAACATTTTGGAAATTCTTCACTTAACTTCTTTATAAGATTGGAAAAATCGTTCTCGCCAGAGATTTTGTTAATATCAAAACGCTCCCCCGAAGTCGATTTAAAAACATTGAACAGTTTAGAAACTTTATTATCAGCTGGTTCCACAAATGTTGTGTTTGGGTTTCCATGAGGATACCGAGAGTGCTTAAAAAAAATACTGAAGAACTCCCGGTTACAGAAGAGCCTCTGGTTGATGATTGCAAATTATTTACGAATGATGTATTACGAGTATTCCCCACCTGGTCGCCGTCGCTTCCAAGAGTTAAAGCAAAAAGTAAACAAATACCAATTCCAGCACTGGCAACAATCATAAGACCTCAATAGTAAGTTTTTTACAACTCAAAGTCGATTGTAACATATCAAGCTTGGATTTGTCAAAGGTGTGTTGATAAGGTTACAATGAATTAAAAAAAGGTTAAAGTTGTTACATCAAAATCATGTTTGCCAATATAAGAAACGCTATCATCGTAGGTATTAAATCTTTTAAAGAAGACTTGTATATAAATAACGAAGATATTTTAATTGAGCAACCGAAAGATAAAATATTAGGCGATATCTACACAAACGTAGCAATGTTGTACGCGAAAAAGGTTGGAACAAATCCAAGAAGACTAGCTGAAAAAATTTCTGAAATACTCTCTGAAAATTCAGTTGTACAATCTGTAAGAATTGATGGTCCTGGTTTTTTAAACATAAAAATAAAAAATAATTACTGGCAATCGAAGATTGGCGAAATAATTAAACTGGGTAGTAATTTTAGCGTAACACCACTGCATGCTGGTGAAAATCTTAATGTTGAGTTCGTTTCGGCAAACCCTACTGGTCCGTTACACACTGGCCACGCTCGTAATGCTGTTTTTGGTAGCGTTTGTGCAAACCTTCTTGAAAAGATTGGGTATAACGTAACAAGAGAGTTTTATATTAACGATCAAGGGAACCAAATAAAACACTTAGCACGATCGGTTTACCTTAGGTATATTGAATTGTTTGGACAAAGAGTATCAGAAAGTCAATTTACTTCCGACATGTATTGTGGTGATTATATAAAAGATGTGGCAAAAGCTGTTGTTGATAAGTTTGGAGATAAATTTTTAAACAAACAAGAAAATGAATGGCTTAAGCCTCTCTGTGAATTTTCAATCAAGTACATGCTTGCTGGAATAAAAAAAGACTTAGCAGATATAGGTGTTGTAATGGACGTTTATACATCCGAAAAAGAAGTTTGCAATCGAAACCTTGTTGATAAGGCTTTAAAAATTCTTAAAGGACGAGGCGATATATACGAAGGAATACTACCCAAACCAAAAGGAACAATTGCAGAAGATTGGGAAGAACGTCCTCAAACCCTTTTTAGGTCAACAAAATATGGTGACGAAATAGATAGAGCAATAAAAAAATCCGATGGAACATGGACATATTTTGCTGGGGACTTAGCTTACCATCTTGACAAATTTCAACGAGGCTTTACCAATATGCTTAATGTCTTCGGAGCCGATCACAATGGATACGTAAAAAGGTTAAAATCTGCGGTCTCTGCAATAAGTGATGGAAAGGCTAATCTGGAAGTTAGGTTATATCAACTTGTTAACTTCCTTGAAAATGGCGTTCCAGTTCGTATGTCAAAGAGAAAAGGGAATTTTATAACGCTTCGAGATGTAATAGATCGAGTTGGGAAAGATGTCACAAGATTCATGATGGTTTCGAGACACCATGATGTAATGATAGATTTCGATTTCAAAAAAGTCATCGAATTTTCAATGGATAATCCTCTATTTTATATTCAATATGCTCATGCAAGGATATGTTCAGTATTCAGGAATTTTAATGCATCATTTAAAAAATTAACAGATGAAAAAATAAGGGATGCAGATCTATCTTTACTCACAGATGAAACAGAACTTGATTTAATAAAGAGTCTTGCTTTTTGGAAAGAACGAGTAAAACATGCTGCAAAGGCTATAGAGCCACACAGAATTCCGACGCATTTACGTGATATTTGTTCTTTATTTCATTCTTTGTGGAATAAAGGAAAATCAGATGAACGTTTGAGATTTATTAATAAAGAAAATATGACGTTAACATTTGCTAGAATGGCATTGTTAAGGGCAACTCAAGCTGTAATATCAGACGGATTGAGTATTTTAGGAGTAACACCGATGGATGAAATGAAGCCTTTAGATGAGAACGAGTCGAACAAAAAATCTAATGCCGAAGTAACCGAAGATAAAAAAGACAAAAAGGATCGGATGAAGTTGGATGAACCGTATTACAGTATTTCTTTGCCGGAAGATGGATTTGGGTTTGATAATCCACCCATAAAGAAAGATTAATAAGTAATATTTGGAATATCTGTGTACTATGTGGTCAGGGACAAATAACAGTAAGCTACGGCGAACTGTGAATGGAAATACTCGACCAAATTATTTAAAGTATGGCGACGTTTTTATGACCTCGCCACTTTCGCAACAAAGACGTCCAGTAAATAAAGTACGTTCTTTTAGAAACGCAGATGAGGAGCAGAGACTTCAACGAAATAATTTTCAAACGACACCACCTCGTTTTATGACAGAACGTTTTTCAGACATAGATCGGTTTAGTTCGAGCGAAAATATTACGCTTCAGGATGAAAGCAATTTTGATCAACAACCAATTGATGCAGAACTATTTGATAGATCAAATCAACAGAATTCTGTTTCGGATTTCTATTTAAATAGAAGAGATTTTCGGTATCCTCAATCTGAGCAATTAAGACCTAACATTTCACAACGGAATATCCAACAACCAGAGGGGATTACTGGAACAAGCCACAGTGTACAATCTCAAGGAAACATTTACTTTAGGAAAAATCAATTACCACGATTGCAACGATACGATAGAGGTATCGCTGATGAAGAAGAACTAGATAATTACTGGAATGACTTTGATGAATATTCGCCTCCTAAGAAAAAATCGAAATATAGATTGTCATTTCCACAATTATGGCAAAAGTTTGTAATTACATTTACATCACTGCTATCTGTTATTTGTCTTACATGGATTGCTTACAATTGGAAAACCACAGGTAATGATGTTTCAATTCCTGAAATCAAATCTGAAAAATCCGTTTTCAAGGTATTGCCCGATGCTCCGAATGGGACAGAATTTGCGTACCAAAATAAAGCTGTATACGATCGAGTAAATCCCAATATTCGATCAAATAACAATAATGAACGCTTAATGTCTCCCCCAGAAGAACCGGGAGAATTACCTATGTCTAACAACTTTAATAACTTAGGTATTGAGCGAAACGCTTCCGTACCTAGTTATAGAATAATTGATGACAGAGACTATTATGTTAAGTGCAGAAAAAACAGCGATGTAATCGCATCCCGGCAACAGATAGTATCAATTCGTAAAAAACTTTCAATGTACTCACATCCTGATGTCTTGTTAAATGTATCTTGCTCAATTCGGAAAGTAGCGAATACCCAAGGTCAGTTAGGTGAATATATTTTAATCGGTCCTTTTGAAGATGAATTGACAGCTCGAAACATCGGTATATATTGCCAATTAAACAACGGAGAAATAATCTCTGTTCAAAAAAAGGAACATCAATAATCGTTTAATTGGAATTATATTTTTGTATGTTACAATAACGATGTGCCCGATTTTATAGAATGTAATGTATAAATCTTTAACAGTTACAAGTATTGCTGTTTTGTTTTGTTTTGAAAATGTTTGTGCACGAGGATATAACATAAAAAACATCGGTCGCGCTGTTTCTGAAGCTCATGTAATCAACAAAGAAAAAGATACCCAGGCAATGCTGTTTGGTAAAAATAAAACCTCAAATGGGTTGAAAGCGTTGCGAGCGAATGACTTAGCCAAAGCTATTAAAAATGCTAGGAAAGAAATACAAAAAGAAAATAATGAAGAGCAGATCCTTAATAATACTGAAGTTTTTGTTGTCGCTCGTGTTGCGGATGGTATAATAACAAATATAGATATTCTTAATACTATTCGTTTCGTATTTTTTTCATCAAGGCGACCTTTTGAAAAAAAGTATGCAAAAATGATGGTAAAACCAGTATTAGAGTCCTTAGTCGAGGACAGAATTCGTCAGTCTATAGCGCGTTCACAAAACATGGATGTCAATACAGAAGCTCAAAAGAAAATTGAAGAAATAGCCAAAAACAATAAGTTAACCATTAAAGAATTGGAAGATACCTTTAAAAAAATTGGAATAAATATTACAATATTTAAAAACAATATTGCGTCAAAGTTTGTTTTTAATGCTTTTTACCAAAGCGTAAGACAATCGATAACTGTAGATCCAAACGTTGTAAAATCTGAAATGGATAAATATAAAGAAAATTTAAAACATGAAAGATATAAATTTTCTGAAATTTTCTTTACAGTTAAAAATTTGACCGAAAAACAGTCGGTCAAGGAAAAGGCTGATGCCATTGTTGATTTATTAGATCAAGGTTTTGATTTCTCAGCGCTGGTTGATAGCGTGTCTCAAGCCAATACAATTAGTAGGACATCGGAAAACGAATGGGTAATATCAGAAAATATAGACAGTGATACTCGCGTTGCTATTAGAGATCTTAAACCTGGGCAACATTCAAAAGCTATTGAAGTATCAGGTGGATACAAAATAATTAAGCTTATCGACAAAGCAATGCCAAATAAAGAAGGGCTAAATAAAGCAAAAATTAGAGCTATTGTTGCTGAAGTTCCGACACCTACGCCTAAAACAGAGGACGAAGCAATATCATTGCAAATGAGCATTAACACAATTGTAGAAGCGAATTCTGTTGAGCAATTCAAGCGAACCTGCGAAGTTTATGGTTTTAAGCATATGGAAACATTGATAACGGACCCGAATCCTATTCAGATGGAACTCATTAATAGAAATAAATCAACCGGGCAATCTGGTATTATTCGCCTTGCTGAAGATCAACCGTTGATTGCGCTCTTTGTTATCTCCGAGGAAGTTCCAGATGCCGTTGTACCGGATTATAAAACAATCTCAGATATTATATTAAATAGGAAAACCGCACAGGAATTTGCAAAAATAATGAAGCGTCAACGCATAGTGAATTATGAAACGGTTTATAAAGATAAATTAAATAAGATTATTGACTGATGAGTATAAGAGTAGCTTGTTTTGGGGACATATGCGGTGAAGCTGGTCGCAAGAGTCTTGTTGATTATTTGGAAAAACACCGCGGTGTTTTCGATTTCGTTGTTGCCAACGGAGAAAATTCTGCTCATGGTTTTGGTATTACACAAAGAATATGCGATCAGTTATTTAGTGCAGGGGTAAACGTAATTACGTTAGGCAATCATACATTTGATTTACGCAACGATTTACAGATGTTCGATAGAAACAAAAACCTCGTGCGACCTCTTAACTATCCAAAAGGAACACCTGGACATGGATTTGTAACATGCCAGTTACCAACTGGGAAAAAAATAACTGTTATAAACCTTATAGGGCGAGTGTTTATGGAATTAAACGACGATCCTTTTTCAGTTGTGAACGAATTTTTAAATGTAAATAGATTGGGGACGACAACGGATGTAATTGTAATAGATTTCCATGCTGAAACAAGTTCGGAAAAAATAGCATTAGGTTACTACTTGGATGGTCGAGTTTCAGGAGTATACGGCACACACACTCATATGCCCACAGCTGACGCCAGAATTTTGCCAAATGGAACTGGCTTTTTAACTGATTGTGGAATGTGTGGAGACTACAATTCTGTAATAGGAATGGAGAAGTCAGCCCCTGTATTAAGACTTACAGACAAGATTAATGCCCACGCAAGAATGACACCGGCTACTAACATGAATACATCCTCTGTGTGCGGAGTTGCCTTTGACATAGATAACGGTGGTAAATGTGTTGACATTCAAACAATAAGGATGGGGGGGAATTTTCTTCGGGAACAAAAAGATTACATAAAAAGGTGATACATGGATATAAATAGCAATAAACGTTACATAGAGATTTTTAAAAAACTTGTTGAAGTTTACGTAGAAACAGGGCATCCTGTAGGATCTTTGATCATTTCAAAAAACCTTGATACACCATTATCTCCAGCTACGATACGTAATGTAATGGCAGATTTGGAAGATTTAGGAATACTCTCATCTGACCATGTTTCATCAGGTCGAAAGCCGACAGATAAAGGATGGAGACTATTTGTTGATGGATTGATTGAGGCATCAAATTTATCGGAAATTGAAAAGCAAACACTTGGGTTAATAAAAGAAGAAGTGATTGGGCAAAATATTAGTTCAATACTGGAAACAGCGGGCGATATTCTTTCAAAACTTTCTGGTTGTGTAAGCCTTATAGCTACCCCAACTATTGACAGCACAATACGACATATTGAATTTGTCTTGTTAAGTCCAGGACGGGCTATTGTTGTTACTGTAAGCGGGGAAGGACAAGTTGAAAATAGGCTTATTGACGTACCGCCCGATGTATCTGCAAGTGGATTAGAACAGATATCAAAATATATAAACACAAAATTTGCTGGGCTGACTCTTGATGAAATAAGAATTAAAGTTCAAGAAGAGTTAGATTGTCAGAAAGAAGGCATTGATAATATTGGGCAAAAAATTGTTGCTGATGGGTTAGGTTTTTTAAGCTCAGAAAATGCTGACAGAGTAATAGTTAGAGGACAATCAAACTTAGTTGAAAAGTCAGATGAAATAGAGCAATTGAACGATTTGCTAAAACGATTTGATGAACAAAGAACAATTAAGGATATTCTAGACAAATCAGCAAACGCTCAGGGAGTAAAAATTTTCATTGGAGCCGAAACTAAAATGTTTGAAATGTCCGGTTGTTCAATGATTGTTTCAGGATATAAAAATGATAAAAAAAATATAATAGGAGCATTGGGAGTTGTGGGACCTAAGAGATTAAGATATAGCCGTATAATTCCACTTGTAGATTACACAGCTAAACTTTTAGGTTCTGTGTTGTCCGGAAATTTTTAGAATATGGATAATGATCATATAAAGCTTTTGCAAAAACTTGTTAGTTTCGATACCGTGACGCCCGCAAGTATTGAGGCAGTACGGTATTGCAAGGAGCTGTTAGATAGTTGGGGGATTGAAACCTATATACATCAATCGGGAAATGTTCCAAACTTAGTTGGATATTTAAATCGTGGTAGTGAAACACTATGTATAGCTGGTCATCTTGATGTAGTAGTCCCAGGTAACGAATGGACATATAACCCATTTGAGTTAACAGAACATGCCGGAAAACTATACGGCAGAGGAACAAATGACATGAAAGGACCTTTATCATCTGCTCTCATTGCCGCAAGAGATTTTATAAAACAATCGTCTAATTTATCGATAATTATATTACTCACAGGTGACGAAGAGGTAATGACCGATAATGGAATGAAATCGCTAATGGAATATGTAAATCAACGTTACAATAACTTCCTTATAGGCATAATTCCTGAAAGCTGTTCTCCTAGAAATTCAGGCGAATATATAAAAGTCGGATGTAGAGGAAGTATTAATGTTCGCTTAATCTCTCAGGCTCCACAAGGACACGTCGCTTGTACACAAAATAATCATCTTCATAAATTTATTAATACTGTTAACGCACTTGTTAACTTACGCCTTGACAGCGGAAATAATGACTTTGAGCCATCGCTATTACAACTGACGAGTATCGATGTTGGTAATAATGCTAGGAATATAGTGCCCGGGAACATAACAGCTAAATTTAATATTAGATTCAACAATATCAGAAGCTCTGCTGAGCTCAAACAAATTGTTAGCGATCTAATTCCAGAGTATATAAATGTTGATATTAGTACACTTTCAGAACCCTTTATTGGATGTTCAAACGAGTGGCAAAAAAAATTACAAACTATTGCCGAAAAATCATTGAACAAACCCATTGGTATAGGAACAATTGGGGGTAACTCTGACGCTCAAACGTTACACAAATATATGAATGTTGTTGAAATAGGTTCGCCACTAGCTCAAGCTCACACAACTGATGAGTTTATAACATTGTCCGACATGGATAAGTTGAGAAAATTGTATTACGATGTCTTTGTTGGATTATCTAGTTAGACTGCATTGAATCTGCTGGTGAACTGCGTTTAACCTACGGTTTGACCGAATTTAATAATCGTTGGTAGAATTAAGCAAAGTTTAACAAAATTTGGATAAAATGCTTTTACAATTGGCACTGTGCTACTTAATTGGCGCAATATCCCCTGGTTATATTCTTTCGAAATCAATTTATAAAATTGATATAAGGGCTATGGGATCAGGAAGTACTGGGGCGACAAACGCCTTACGTTGTACAAAAAACAAGTATATTGGAGCAGTTACATTACTTGGAGATTTAGCTAAGGGTATATTAATTGCTGGATTATTCAAGAGTAATCCGTATTGTTTTTTGTTCTGTTTTGCTGGGTTATTAGGGCACTGTTATCCATTTTGGCTAAATTTTCACGGAGGACGAGGTGTATCAATGGCTGCAGGCATGTTTTTTGCAATAAATCCGCTATGTGCCACGATAGCAACTATTGTGTGGGCATTAGCACTTGTTTTTATTAAAATATCTGCTGTCGCTTCCCTATCAATGGCTTTTTCATTTCTTGTATCTGTCACTATTCAAACATTACTTAATCGTTGTGGTAGTGGTTCTTTCATGTTTGCCTTGTTTGTGTTTTTATTTTTAGCTTGGACACATCGTTGCCATATTATTAATTGGTTCTCAAAATGATACGTTAATACCGGAATTGACTCAATAGGCAATGTGTAGTTATACTGAACTCATGCAGTTGGTTGAGTATGTACTATGAAAGTCGCAAGCTCTCTTAAATCATTAAAGAGCCGTCACAGAGCGTGTAAATTAGTGCGTCGTAAAGGACGGCTTTATGTTATTAATAAACAAGTTCCAAAGTTTAAAGCCCGTCAGGGATAAAATCTTCCCGACAGATATTCCATTTAAAGACTGTCGGGGGGAGGCAAAGGGACGATTGGCTCAGAGGTAGAGCATCTCGTTTACACCGAGGGGGTCGGCGGTTCGAATCCGTCATCGTCCACCATCGTTTTTACAATCTACTTTTTTGATCTTTTAGCAATTGATAACTTTTTATAAAAAATGTTACGCCATAAAAAGCAATATGTGAGTATTAAGTCTATCTACATTTTGACTACAGCATATTTATAAATACAGACTTTGTGATATTTTATTGTTCATTATGTAATGAGAAAAAAATTTTTTAATATAAATAATCAATAAGTATAATTTCAATTTAGAATATAATTCTAGAAACAACGCACAATTTTGTAAATAAAGAGACACAGCAATTACTGACGTGCTTTGCCATGTCAAAAAGTTTATTTATGTATCGACAAGTTATTTTATATACAAATCACTGGTTTTCATTTATTGCCTCTGTAACTGCTTGTGTAACTTGCTGTTCATCAGTTGCAATGGTGGTGTTACTACCGCTTTTATTTTGATCCACAGTCCCATTAAACCAGTTATTAAAACGTTGTTTTATACCATCCCAGACTTCACTGAAAAATCCTTTTTTATTTTGTTTATTATCAATTACTTTACGTTCTTCGACAGCATCATTTGCTTCTTTTATTTCTTCAGACGATCTTTCATTTTGAATCTTTTCGTCATATCCGTGAGGAGGAGTTTCCACACTTTCACCTTCAGCAATGTTTTTTAAAACGTCATTTGCAGTATCCGATTTTGTTTCTGCTTGTTGTTTAACATATTCCGCTTGTTTTACTAATGATGGATCTTTACCTTGCTCAGCTGTTTCTTTTATTTTCTCTACTGTATCATGCAAATCCTCAGCTGTCTCTCTCTCAGCAAATTCTTCTCCAGCTTTTTCTTGTTGCGTCTTTATATCTTCCGCCTGAATTTGCGTTGTTAACATTCTTGGAAAATCATCGGCAAATTCGGATCTATTACGTATTTCGTTTGTGGCATCTTGAGGATTACATCCTTCATAACTAACGCCATGCTCAGCTATGTACTTAAGTAACGCTCCTGGTAATAATTCTGGTTCAATTCTTCTTGTGCCAACTGTTTTTGATCTGTCTTCACTACGGCGTTGCATAATTTCAGCTTCTAACTTGCTTCTTGAAATTCCTGCAATACTATCAATGTTTTTGTTATTTTTTTCCTCTTGCTCCATTAAGTCTCTATGTAAATTATCTAAAAGCGCGGTAGGTAATTTTTTTATTAGGTCATCAGTTTGAACTGGCGTTCTGCTTTTTGCGTACTCGTCATTAGCGTTTTCAGCATTGACACTAGCAACAAAACTGCTTACTATCGTCGTTAACATAACATTAGCTATATATCTTTGTGTTTTCATAAAAAAGCATTTTCGTTTTTCCTATATGTAACTGTATAAAGCAAATGTTTAAAAAAAGTTAACATCGTTAGTTTTGTAGATGGGTGGTATACTAAAGTTGCATATATAAGTTGAATGTTTTATGTTAAACTGCAAAGTTCGTTTTGCGCCAAGCCCTACCGGGTACATGCACATAGGAAATGCACGCGTAGCCATTATTAACTATCTTTTCTGCAAGAAGAATAACGGTAAATTTTTATTTAGAATAGATGACACTGACAGCCAACGTTCAAAAAAAGAATATGAAGACGCTATTCTAAACGACATAAAATGGCTAGGTATTGAATACGATGAAACATTTAGACAGTCAGCAAGATTAGACAGATATAACGAAGTTTTGGAAATTTTGAATAAGAAAGGGCTCGTTTATAAATGTTTTGAGACGGAGGAAGAACTAGAATTTAAACGTAAACGTGCCCTTTTGAAAGGGCAACCTCCCGTATATGACAGAGAAGCATTGACATTAACGCAGTCTCAAATTGAAGATATGGAAATATCAAGCATTCCGTCCTATTGGAGATTTAAGTTACCGAATAAAGTAGTTCGATGGGATGATATTGTTATTGGTAACACTTCATATGCTCTTTCAAATATAAGCGATCCCGTTATAGCAAAATCTGATGGTACTTTTTTGTATTCTTTTTGTTCCGTTATAGATGATTTAGATAGTTGTATTACGCATGTATTACGAGGACAAGATCATGTAACAAATACAGCTGCACAAATTGCCATGATTGAAGCAATATCTGGAAAACAATGCAACATAAAATTTGGTCATTTTTCTTTACTAGTAAATAAAGATGGCGCTCAATTCTCAAAACGCTTAGGTAGTCTGAACTTGGGCAAGCTTCGAGATGGTGGACTTGATCCTATGGCTATTTGGAATTTGCTGGCGACCTTAGGCACATCAAAGGATATTGAAACTTTTATAGATCTAGACGAGCTTGCAAATTATTTTGACATATCTTCATTTGGAACGAATTCTCCAAAATTTGATACTGATCTATTGTTTAACTTAAACAAAAAAATAATCCGTTGTACTCCGTATGAAAGGCTTAAAACTCGATTGTCACTGAAAATGTCTGAACAGCAACATTCTGTTATTAGAGACAATATTTACAATTACAATGACTTAAAAAAATGGGATAAAATTCTATCTCCCGGATATATTCCAAATATCCACAATTTAAATATTGGTGTTGTCAAATCCTTTAAGGAATTGTTTGAAAAAGAGCGGAATGAATTTTTATCTCGGGATGGCGCAACTAACTTATTAAAAGCGGTTTCTGAAAAGACGGAGATAAAAGGAAAAGATTTATATATGCCTATACAAAATGCAATATTGGGGCTTGAAAATGCTCCCAGGCTTGCTGACACCTTGACAATTTTAAGTAAAAATGAAATATTGACCAGATTAAGTGCAAACATACTAGCGTCGTCGTAAACAAATAGTTAGTGGATAGTTTTATCGCCTGCATATCTGTAGTTCTGATAAAAACTGGCACAGGTTAAAAGAGTTAACTAGAATTTAAGATCTTCTTTATATCATACAAAATATAAGGATATTTTTAATTGAGATTATAATATGTCAAAGAAAGGTCTAGAAACAGTTTTTGTGTTGTCAGCATTGATTATTCCAGGGCAAGCAACAGATTTAAACAATAGTGATTTAGAGACAATTAATAAAATTGTTGAGCAGGTCAATGACGGAATGGTCGTAGATCAAGAATTTGATGATTTTACATTCGAAGAATGGAAAGAACCGGCGAGACAACGTAGATTTATAATACAGAAATCTCTTGAACAAATTCGCGACTATCCTGATGTATCAGTTGAAGACGCAGTTAGTGAAAGTTTCGCAATGTTGGAAAATAAATTGATAGGAATCGATGAAGATGAAGAAGTTAGTGATAGTCTCAATGAGAATATAAAAGATAGTTGTGAACAGATAATATCAGCGATGGAGCTCGATGATAAAGTAAGGAAATACGAACAACAAAATATAGTTGTTGATGAAACAGATGACAACACATCAGAGCGGAAAAGCGTTAAGAGTGAAGGGGGCAACAAAGATTTGAGCAATTATTATATTGATGACAAAGATGAAATGTATAATGACGAAACCGGTAATAGCTATGTATTTAAAGATAATGACAATAATAATGAAGATTATGAACGCGGTTCTGAAAGAAATGAATACGATAACGATGTAGATGATGGTTATGAAAACGAACAAGAAGATTTAAATTATATTAAAGACGAAACAGAAGATGAATTAAAGAAAAATGAGACATTTGATGATACTGATTATTACAAGCAAATGAATAAATCTGATGATAAGGATACTTCAAAATTTTTAGATGATGACTTACAAGATTTAGATTATTATGATGACGATCGCATTGTTGATGCCGATGAAGATGAAAATAACGCACAGGAATATTATGCGGATGGTTATGTGCAAGAAAGAGATATAGAAGCTACACAATTAAATTCAAAAGCTGGCAAGAATGATATGGAAGATATTGTTAAAAACGACGATGTAGAAGATTATGAAAATGATATGGAAAATTATTTAACCTCGGAAAATAATTTGTCAGAACGTGATATTGCTTTAGATAACTCACAAAAGACCATAATGCTATCATCATCGCCAAAGTACTTGCAAGAAAAAAATTCATTACAACACTCTCAAATTGATAATAACAAACAGAGACAGTCGGAGCTCTATGCGAATATTAACTCAACATTGAAAGATATTAACGAAACTTTAGATAGAAAAAACAATAGATACAAATCTAAGTATGATTAATTTGCAAATTTTGAATGAGTAAACAGGTGCGGGATTGAGATATAACATGGTATGTGTTAACCTAAACGTGTTGGGTGCTCTTAGCTCAGTTGGATAGAGCAATAGCCTTCTAAGCTGTGGGTCGGGGGTTCGAATCCCTCAGAGCACACCATGTTTAATATATTAAATAGCACTAGATCTTTTATAAATTGGGTTTTCCCCGTTGCTTGTGTGTGTTGTAACAAAGTAAGTGATTGTAGCGTACTTTGTGCAAAATGTTTTAACAAAATAACATTTATTGATACCCCATACTGTGGAAAATGCGGAAAGAGTTTCACAACAGATATTTCACACAAAACACTATGTACAGAATGTTTTAATGAAACACGAAGATTTGATATAGCAAGGTCATTATTTGTTTATAACTTATATGCGAGACAAATTATTGTTAGAACAAAACAAACCGGAGACCGTAATTTAATACAAAAATGTTGTTATTTATTATTGATACGATACGCAACGCTGTTTAAAAACATCAATGCGATAGTTCCGGTTCCATCTCATTGGACACGAACTTTAGTACGAGGATTTAATCCAGCAGACGTAATTGCATGGGAACTAAGTTTATTAACTAGCATTCCGGTAATCCGTAAACTAAAACGAATTTCACGCACAAAATATCAACATAAAATTTCTAAAGCCGAAAGAGCTGAAAATGTAAAAGGTGCTTTCATGTGGTACGGGGAAATTCCCAGTAATATTCTTTTAGTCGATGATGTATTCACAACAGGAGCGACACTGAACGAGTGCTCAAAAACACTAAGAGACGCTGGAACGGAAAAAATTCATTGTGTAACGCTAGCAAGTACAGATGCACGATAATGGCTGGGGCACCTGGATTCGAACCAGGGGATGACGGTGCCAAAGACCGTTGCCTTACCGCTTGGCTATGCCCCAACACAAATATATTGTAGTACACATCGTGCGATTGATACAACTCTTAGATTCAATCATGGATACCTGACTCCATATTTTTACAAAATTTATTGAAAAATTCATCTTTACTTAACCCTGGTTCAATTGGAGTTTTAAACTCGAGCTCTATTTTTCCAGAAAGTTTTACAAACGATCGCCTACTCCAGCATTTGCCAGAATTTACATGCACAGGAATTACCGGAATATTTAGATTTTTATACAAGGCAAAAATACCACTCTTATATTCTGTATGTATGTCGTCAGAACTCCTAGTACCATTTGGAAATATAAGAATATTCTCATTGCGAGCGACAGCAATTTTTCCGCTCTGTAATAAACTTTTTATTGCATTTATAGGGCTTGAACGATCTATTGGAATACAACCTAAACGATGAAAATATGTACCGGCAATTGGAATATCTAAAAGCTCTTTTTTTATTACTATAGAAAGCTCATCAAATAACAGAGAAAAAACAAAAGTTTCCCACGTTGATTGATGATTGCACCCTATTATTACCGGAGCATGTTTTTTTATGTACTCTAAGTTTTCTTTACCATCTATTCCGTATTTAATACCACAAATATACTTTAGACACAAAAAGAGATACCGAGTACAAGGACGATAAATATATTTAAAAACAAACTGCTGTGATGAAAAATATGCCACAGGTAGCATTATCGTTATATAAGTAGCGAATGGAACCCAAAAAATAATACAAAATACTGTTGAACGTAAAATTGTAATTACAGACATAGTCATATACTTCATAACATCTTTATATAATTATATATAACATTCTTTGAGATCCCTGTTAATTTTGATAAAATTTTAGATATTTCTTTTATTGAAATTGTCGGCATCATAATTTTTATTAGCTCATCATACTTGCTTATGTCTTTGGCACATTTATCGTTAGGAGGAGCTATAACAATTACAAACTCACCACGAGGATTATTTTTACCAAAATGATTTATAACATCGCGTGCTGTTCCTCTTATAACCTCTTCATAAATTTTTGTCATTTCTCGCACCACAGCGATATATCGATTTTTGAAATATAGTTCAACTTTTGATAATGTACGCAAAAGTTTTGTTGGTGCTTCGTACATAATCACTGTTGCATCAACTCGTGATAAAACGTCAAAATCTGCGTGCTCGGCAAAACCTGCGAATATAAACCTATTGCTTGGAAGTCCAGATAATAATAAAGCATTAATTACTGCACATGATCCAGGAATAGCCGTATATTTTATATTATTTTCAATACATGCGTTTACTAATTTATATCCAGGATCTGATATAAGCGGTGTTCCCGCATCTGAAACAAGGGCATACGTATTACCATCTTTCATTGACAGCATTATACTTGGAATTACAGAAATTGCATTATTATCGTTATAAACATAGAGCTTCTTTTTTACCCCGAATTTTTCAAGCAATTTTGCTGTTACTCTTGTGTCCTCGCACAATATACAATCAACCTGTTCTAATACTTTTACTCCGCGATTTGAAAAATCACCTAGATTGCCTATAGGTGTTGAAACTATATACAGAAAAACATGAGGCGAAATATCCATGTTTGTTTATATCTCTCTGATTTACAGCTATATTGTGCCACATTGATACCAGGTAAGATATAAGTAATGTGTTTATATACAATTCGTTGTACGAAATTTCGAAAAATGATATCATCGAACTGAAAAATGGCTTTGCTGTTAGTACATGCATATTGCTGTTTGTGGAACTGGATACACCGGCATTATTACCGCCGTTGTCCTTTGTGAATTCGGACACTCGTTGTCTTGTTTCGATATTGATCCAGAATTATCGGAAAGTCTAAAAGCAATCGGTCTCTCTGAGCCAGGGCTAGAGGAGTTAATTACTCGTTATGTTAATAGCAAAAAACTATGTTTTATGTCTAATTTACGTGAAACATTAAACAGTGTCGAAAGCGTGTTCATTACTGTCCCTTCAAAAGAACGACCAAACTTAGATATAAATTCATCTCCATTTTTTAAGTTGTTTTTTGATATTTCGACTCATTTGCAACGTGGCAAATATTTACCTCTGTTTGTAAGAACGACAGTGCCTGTAGGGACTACATCGACTCTTGTTAATATCGTTGCACAAGCACGTCCCGATCTAGAGATAGGTGTTGATTATGATATAATTACTAACCCAAATTTTATGCGTGAGGGATCAGCAGTACACGATTTAATGTCGCCTGATAGAGTTGTATTCGGTTTACCTCAGATGTCTTTCCAAGATGTGAATAGTAATGCAAGAAAGGCAATTGATAGCATTTTTTTACCATTAAAAAACTTGAATATTCCTTTTTTATATACAAATCACGAAACAGCAGAATTAATAAAAAACGCAACAATGGGATTAGTAACAGTAAAGATGGCATATATGAATGAATTAGAGAAATTATGTAATTGTATCGGTGTTGAATTAAAGTCTTTGCTAAAGGGAATTGGCTCTGATAGAAGAGTAAGTGAAAGTTCACTAATGCTAAGTGCTAGTATCGGAGGATCATCTTTGCCCAGAATATCAAGGCTTTTGGTTGAAGCCGGAAAAAATTTTGGCGTAGATCTGTCCATTCTTTCTGAGGCCTTAATAAGTAACAATAAACGTCTTCAAAGTCTTTTAACGAAGATTTCAAGTTATTTTAAATCGTTTGCAAATAGCCATAATCTAAAAGCGTCTATTTTCGGTCTTTCGTTTAAACCATTTAGTGATGATTTGGTCGAATCTCCAAGCTTATACATGATTCGGAGCCTCCTCCAAGATAAGATTAAAGTATCGGTGTATGATCCTTATTTTTTACCGAAGTCGTTTAATGTTAAACGCATACCAGAGGATGTTATATCAAACAACGATTTCTCCTTAAGTAGTTCGGCATACAACTGCGTTAATCAAAGTAACATCCTCATTGTAATGACTGACTGGCCACAGTTTAGAAGCCTTGATACATCGAAAATTCACGACCTCATGTGCAATAATCCAGCTCTTTTCGACTGTAGCCATGTATTAAAAAACTGTGATAAAACTTTTCAGCGTATTGCTGCATAAAAAAATGCACTCGATAATAAACCGCATTGCTACATCGTTTCTATTATTTGGACATTACATAAATATGGACGCAAAACATTAGGAATCGCTATTGAACCATCGTCTTGCTGATAATTTTCAATAACAGCTATGAGACACCGACCAACAGCAAGCCCAGAACCGTTTAAAGTATGGACAAATTCATTTTTACCACTTGTTACATTTCTAAATCTTGTATTCATACGACGGGCTTGAAAAGAATTACAGTTTGAACAACTTGAAATTTCTCGGTACTTACCTTGTCCAGGGAGCCACACTTCTAGATCGTAAGTTTTTTCGGAAGAAAACCCCATATCGCCAGTTGACAGTAAAACACGTTGATAAGGTAGCTCTAATTTCTCTAAAATTTCTTCCGCACACAGTGTCATCCGTTCATGTTCACTCTTAGACTGAGCAGGAGTTGTAATACTAACAAGCTCGACCTTTCCAAACTGATGCTGTCTTATCATTCCTGATGTATCTCGTCCAGAAGCTCCAGCTTCTGACCTAAAACATGGAGTATAAGCTGTAAAACGTAATGGTAAATTTTCTTCTTTCAATATTTCATTGTTATAAATATTTGTCAAAGAAGCTTCCGCGGTAGGTATTAAATATGAATTAACAGTTGTTTTAAATAAATCCTCTTCAAACTTTGGCAATTGCCCAGTTCCAAACATTGCCTGACCAGAAAGGAGTAGCGGAACGTAAACTTCTGTATATCCATTTTTTCTATGACAATCTAACATGAACTGGGCTAAAGCCCTCTCAAGTCGAGCAAGTTCTCCAAACAAAAAGACAAACCTAGAGCCGGCTATTTTTGTAGCTCGATCAAAATCCATTAATTTGCCACCTAATTCATAATGTTCTTTAGGTTTAAAGTCAAACTGTTTTGGAGTACCAATCTTTTTTAAAACTTTGTTAGCTGTCTCGTCAATTCCAACAGGACATTCCTCCGATGGAATATTTGGAATTGAAACTAGCAATGTTTCGTAATCACTCTTTGCATGTTCAACTTTTGGTGTTATATCAGCCATCGATTGTTTTATATTCGCAAGCTCATTACTTAAATCTGTTGTATCTTCTTTGTTACGCTTCGCTGTAGCAAATTTTTCAGAAAGTTTATTACGTTGTTCACGTAAATTTTGGAGATTATTAACAAGGTCTAAATATTTATTATGCAATTCTAATAGCTCATCTGTAATATCTTTAGAATTACGATTTTTTAATGCTGTACGCAATATATCGGGATTCGATTTTATTAAATTTATATCCAACATGATGGTTCATCATCATTAATGATTTCAACAGATATTGTAGCACGCCATTACATATGCTTGCAGTCCTGTGGCGAATTAACTATTTCGTAAAGTAACTGTATGTTAAAATTCAAATGAGTATATATATCTTTGTTGTGAAATGTTAATAGCTGGTGGAGCAATTATAATAATTGGAGCCTTGACGTTAGCTCTAAGTGGGGGATCTGATGGTGGTAGTAGCTTTTCTGGAAGTAAAGCTACAAGTTACGTTTCTCCTACTGGCAGTAATGTAATTGCACCAACTAGTCCCTTATTAAGCAATCCGCCCAAAAGAGAAGCGGTTCCATACAAAAAGATCACAAACGAAAATGTTAGCACAAGCGTTGAATCATTGATTGATTGTATAAAAACTAGTAAATGGCATAACGAAAATAACCCTGGAATAGATATTTGCAATTTCAATAATGGAAATGCCCAATGTCAAAGTGCCGCCGTCCTTCAGTCGATCGTTAATATACAAAAAGCAAACCTTGAGTATAGATTTGGAAATCTAATTGATAAATTAAGAAAACAAAATAATAATGTTGTATCAATAAATAATTTTGTTACCGATTTTTCAAATAATACTTTTATTGACGAAAAGAACAATGATAACCCACTTCATTCACAACTTGAGACATTTATTACAGGGAAAACAACCAGTAAAAACTCCAATGGGTTCGGTGTCGCAACTGCTAAAACATCCCCTAAAACTGCAAGTGCAACAGACTATATGACTGCATTGATGTCGTTATTTAATATTCGTGACAAAAAGTACTGTATAAGATATCACAAAAAACTTCCCGGTAATGGTGGTTATCAATCTGCATTAATGCCTGCTGTTATTTCCTTAAATTTGGACGAACAAGATAGAAAAAAGTTAGGAGAGGATGGAACTACTTTATACAAACTAATAGAAAATACTTTAAGTGTGGATAAATCCTTTTCTGGGGTACTTTCCAATCCAGATTATCTTTTTCTTTCAACAGAAAGCTTATTGCCAGCTGAGACTTTGTATATCTTACGTAATTACATCAAAAACAATACTGTAAACCTTTTCCACGAAGATTTCAGAATTAAATCAATGGTCTGTCGCAAGACTTCAAAGAATTTGTTAACCGAAGGAGATTTGACAAAAATAAATACTTCTGGAGGAACGCATTTTGTTTGCGTATCAAATGATAATAGAAATAAAAAATTCATAGAAATAGATAGTTCACATCCCGGACAAATAAAAAGCTGTTCAAATAATGATATAATAAACCTCATCAGAGATGATAACGGTAGTTATAACATTCCTGTCATAGTAATTTTTGAGAAAAAATCCTTAGAATATAACAATCCTATTGCAAACCATCCGACCGTTGATGACAACATACTTCCAAAGGTTGTGGCACCGAAGCCTACTGAAGGAAACAACAAACAACAGAAAGATTGGAATATAGTAACCAAAGCTTTAAAAAATGACGTAATACGCATTTTCGATGACGTACACCAGAGACTGTGGCCTTTTGAAAAAGGCAATGGCAATTATAATAAACAAATATTTACCACAGTTAACAACGCAAAAAAAGAATTTAGCGATAAATATGAATTTTTGCTAAAAAATGTTCCAAACAATTTATCAGATATTGATAAAAAAAAGTGGTTGAAAGATAACGCAACAAACGAAATGCGTAACATAATGAAAAAAATTAATTTATTATAATAGTGACGGTTGTCGGCTCTTTTATTAAAGAGTGTTGTCGTTGTTTATTTATTGGTCTACGGGACTGGTCGCGTTGACTGAAATTTCGAATATTTGGTACACTCATTATGTGATGCTCCGGTGGCGGAACGGCAGACGCGACAGACTCAAAATCTGTTACCCGCAAGGGTATGAGAGTTCAAGTCTCTCCCGGAGTACCAAGACATTTATTTGTCACAATTTTTGTATTTTATATACTCTTTGTTTTTATTTTAGCATTGGAGCGATATCCAGAATATAATATTTGAGTAAACATTTACTGATTTTTGGAAAATAATGTCAGCGTCGAAAGTTCGTTTTATGTGTCAGTCGTGCGGAGCCGTATTTTCAAAATGGATGGGACAATGCGACGTATGTAAAGAGTGGAACTCAGTTGCCGAAGAAATAATTAATTCATCTGAAATATCAGATGTAACAGCAGTTCCAGAAAATTTTTTTACTACTTTATCCGCTAACACCGATCAGTTCATCGCTACTCGTCATAAAACAAAACTTGAAGAACTCAATAGAGTATTAGGAGGAGGGCTTGTAGATGGTTCTGTAATACTCCTTGGCGGAGCTCCTGGTATAGGCAAATCAACATTACTACTACAAACAGTTGCTGACATTGATACTGTTAATGAATTTATATACATATCAGCCGAGGAATCGGTCGGACAAGTTCTTATGAGAGCTCAACGTCTTTGTATTGCAAACAATAAGTTAAAAATTGCATCATCTGCTAATTTAACTCAAATATTGAGCGCTTTAAAAAACATTAAACCAAACAGTCTTGTTATTATTGATTCAATTCAAACAGTATTTTCAGATGCTATACAGTCTCCTCCAGGCAGTATTTCACAAGTACGCTATTGCACATTAGAACTTGTCAATTTTGCTAAGTCTCATAATGTGATGGTAATAATAGTTGGTCATGTCACTAAGGATGGAACTATAGCGGGTCCCAAAACACTTGAACATATGGTTGACTGCGTGCTGAGTTTCGAGGGAGATCGCACATGTGATTACAGGATATTAAGGGGGGACAAAAACCGCTATGGAGCCATTGACGAAATAGGTGTATTTTCAATGACCGGAGAAGGATTAAAAGAAGTTGCTAATCCATCAGCGGCTTTCCTTTCTGATCGTAATTCAAAAGTAAGTGGCATTGCTGTCTTCTCGGGTATAGAGGGCACACGCCCAATACTTTCTGAAATACAAGCGCTCGTGTCTATAACAGGTCTCCAGATACCAAAGCGCTCAGCAGTGGGATTTGATGTCAATCGCTTATCAATGATAGTTGCTGTTTTATCAAAACGTTGTCGTTTACAGTTTTCAAACAAAGATGTGTATATAAACATTGCAGGGGGATTACGAATTAATGAGCCTTCCGCTGATTTGGCTGTTGCCGCTTCTATTATTTCGTCAACTTTTAATAGTCCATTACCTGCCAATTCCATATTTTTCGGCGAAATAGGATTATCTGGAGAAGTGCGACAATCATACCTTGCTTTCTCGCGACTAAAAGAAGCTAAAAAACTTGGGTACAACAACGCTTATGCTTCAGTCTCAGATGTTCCAGAAGCATTAGGAATGAATGTAACTCAAATTAAGTACGTTAAGGAACTTATGGGACTTATCAAGACTAGCTAATCAACAGTTGCAACCGCTGATTCTAAAAATTGATCTATATTACCGTCAAGGACTCCTTGAGCATTTGATGTTTCAACTCCAGTACGTAAATCTTTAACCATCTGATACGGTTGAAGCACATACGATCTTATTTGATTACCCCATGAAATATTCGTTTTATTTAACGATGCATTAGTCGCTTCCTGCTGTTCTTGTAACTTCTTCGCATACAGTTTTGCTTTTAGCATTTGCATTGCTATTTCCTTATTTCTGTGTTGAGATCTGTCAATTTGAGATGCCGTAACTATACCACTCGGAATGTGGGTAATTCTTACTGCGCTCTCTGTCTTATTAACATGTTGCCCACCCGCACCAGAGGCTCTATAAACATCAATACGTAAGTCAGCTTCATTTATTTCTATATGAATAGAATTATCAAGTTCAGGCGTTACTAAAACAGACGCAAAACTTGTATGACGTCGTGCGTTTGAATCAAATGGAGATATACGAACAAGCCTGTGAATACCACTTTCTTTCTTCAACCACCCATATGCTTTATTGCCTTTTATATGTAAAACAATTGATTTGACACCTGCTTCGTCTCCTATATTCTTATCTGTGATCTCACACTTAAATCTACGACTTTCAGCCCATCGGCAGTACATACGCCCAAGCATTTCAGCCCAATCTTGTGCTTCGGTTCCGCCAGCCCCCGCATTTATTTCGAGAAAGCAATTTAGCACATCGTGTTTATCACTTAAAATTGATTCAATTTGTAATGAATGCGCCTTATCCGCTAATTGTCGAAGTTGATCCGAAAGCTCTGCCATTAAAGTAATATCGCTATCAACTTCTGCTAATTCGTACAATCCAGTAATATCAGACAGTTCGATCTCTAGACCTTCAACGGGAGCTAACATTGAATCAAGCCTGTCTTTCTCCTTCATTGTTTCAGTAGCCTTTTCTGCATCGTCCCATATGTTTGGATCAGAAGAAACCTCTGATATTTCTGAAAACTTCCGTTTAGTACTATCATAGTCAATAAATTGTTTAATCAGTTTTATTGAATTTTCTATAGAAGAAATATTTTTTATATCCACTGGTGTCATAGTAATTTTATGAAATTAATTGTTTTTGCAGAACTCGAGATGCTAAAGCTCCCTGACCTGCGGCGTATACCGCTTGCTTTAATGATCCACTTACGCAATCCCCAGCTGCGTATATTCCTTCAACAGATGTTTTTGTATTGTTAGCAATTATATATCCTTCACTGTCTAGATCTATAACCCCTTTCACAAAATCAGTTGTCGGGTGTGTGCCCACAGCTATAAACAAACCATCAATTTGTTCTTCGTATGTTTTACTATCTTTTATGTTGTGTATTTTGATACTATGCAATTTATTATTGCCTAATATTTTGATAACTTCACTATTCCAAACACATTTAATTTTTCTATTATTAAAAACTTTTCCTTGCTCTGTTTTATCCGCTTTTAACATGTCTCTTCTGTGAATTAACAAAACTTCGGATGCGAGACTTGCCAAAAACAACGCCTCCATAACGGCTACGTTGCCACCACCAACAACAGCAACTTTTTTGTTTCTATAAAACGCACCATCGCACGTTGCACACCACGAAACACCTTTATTTGTGAATTCGGCTTCACCAGGTACACCTAATTTATTATGGGTGCATCCAGTTGCTATTAAAATAGCGCTAGCCGGCATCATTTTACCACTTGCAAGTGTTACAATGCGATTTGTTGAAACAGCAAGTACATTATCGTATATAAATTCGGTTCCAAACTTTGTTGTTTGCTCCATGATTCGCATCATTAAATCCATTCCAAGAATTGGTTCAGGAAAACCTGGATAATTTTCGACTAAATTTGTTTTTGTAAGCTGTCCTCCTGGAGAGCTACCACATATTACTATGGGTTTAAAACCAGCTCGACCTAGATATATTGCACATGTAAGACCGGCAATACCTGAGCCTATAATTACAACATCATTCATATTTACTCCATCAACATACCACCGTTTACGTGTAACGTCTGACCTGTTATATAACTAGCTTCCTTTGATGCAAGGAATGTTACAGTGTATGCAACTTCGTCAGGTTCTCCCATGTATCCTACCGGAATTTTGCTAATAAATGCATTTTTTGCATCTTCTGATAACACTTCAGTCATAGGAGATTTTATAGCACCTGGGGCTACGCAATTAGCCGTAATTCCACGTTGGGCATATTCACGGGCTATCGTTTTTGTTAAACCCAACAGAGCTGACTTACTCGAGCAATAATTAGCCTGTCCAGGATTTCCAATAAACGCAACGACTGAAGATATATTTATAATTCGACCAAACCTTCGTTTAGCCATAGATAATACAGCAGATTGGGATAGCAAAAAAGGAACTTTAAAATTTAAATTCATTACTCTGTCAAGGTGTTCTTCAGACATCCTCATGAATAAGCAATCTTTATCAATTCCCGCATTATTTATTAATACATCAATATTCCCAAATTTTTGTTCAACTTCATTGAAAACGCTTTTTACTGCCTGAATATCGCTTAAATCTTGCGTAAAAACGTCGGGCGTATATCCTGTTATTTTTGTAACTTCTTCTGATGCAGATTTAAGAGCATCTTCACGATAGTCTAGCATTACAACTTTTGACCCTTGCTTCGCGAGAGCTACAGACGTTTTTAAGCCTATACTACCAGCCGCTCCTGTAACTAACGCCCTCAATCCGTCTAAACAAAATAATTTATCGTTCATAATCTACCTTTTCATGAAATCATCAATCTGGCTCATAGTTTCTAAACTAGTAACCAACATATCCGGATAATCACGTTTTAGCATTCCTGACAAAACATGTCCAGGACACAGTTCAACTATTTCGTCAATCTCATTATCGTGAGTCACCATATCAATTGTTTCTCGCCACCTTACTCTATTTACCATTTGACTTACTAGTTCGTTGCAAATAATAGTTTTGTCAAATATTGGAGTGGCAGAAACATTTGATATTACAGGCACTTGTGGTTCATTAATTCTGTCAGAAAAATCTGACAAATACTCATCAAGTTCAATCGCTGATTTACTCATTAATGGACTATGAAATGCTCCTGAAGTGTTTAAGTTTATAGCTCGTAGTGTTGGATATTCTCCCATTATCGCCTCAATAACATTTTTAACAGCATTAGCATGACCACTTAATACGATCTGTGTATTTGAATTATCATTTGCTATTACGCATATACCAGGTTGCTCAGATTGTGAATCTACTAAGTCTTTTAGTTTTTCAAACAATGATTCATCATTACTGCTTATTTTTCCAACTATAGCTGTCATTATATAATTTTGTGATGTTTTACAAACTTCAGCCATTAATTTGCCACGTTTTCTAACAATTTTCGACATATCTCTTAAGTTAAAAACTCCTGATGCGTATAGCGCCGTATATTCTCCAAGTGAGTGACCAGCTAAATATTTACATTGTTGTTTTAAGTCAAATCCATATTCCTTCTGTAAAATTGTCAGGCAAATTGCTCCCAAAGAAAATATTGCAAGCTGTGCGTTATCGGTTTTTGATAACTCTTCATTTGTCCCATCTTCAACAATGGATGAAATTTTAAAATGTACAACATCTTCTATTCCTTCCAATGTTTGTTTTGCTATAGGAAAAGCACTTATAAAAGGAGCAAACATTCCAACTTTTTGGGTTCCTTGTCCGGGAAATAATAGTATTTTCATAATCCGCCCTCATAAAAAAGCCTGTCGATTTTACCGACAGGCAATTGAACTATTTACGTAGACCTAGTTTTATAATAAGGTTTTGGTATCTCGTTTCATCAACACGTTTTAGGTACTTCAACAACCTTCTACGTTTTCCGACAAGTATTAACAACCCACGTTTTGTATGATAATCGTGCTTATGCAACTTAACATGTGCTGTTAAATTCTTAATACGAAGGGTCAGCACTGCAATTTGAACCTCTGGAGAACCGCAATCGCCTTCGTGAGTTGCATATTCTTTTATAACTTGCTGCTTAAGCTCAGGCGTTATTTTAACCTGTTCAACTAAATTTTCCGACATCTTAAACTCCTACATCTTTGATTAACCTTTCGGGTTGCAAACAGCCATCAACACCTCGAGACAAATTAACAAAACCATTGGATGATTTGACAAGATATAATCCGTCTTTTCCGCATAAATTAATGCTTCTGCCCAGGCGTAAATTGGTTGCTTCTTCGTCCGTTACCTCAATAACAGGGATGTCGTCCAGTACATTTTCAACGGACAGCCAAACTTCATTATTGCTTACAACCTCGTCTATATTGTTTTTGTTATCGCTGATAAAGTCAAGTGGCATGCCAGTATCATATAAACCAACCCCTGTTCTTCGTAACGATTTTGTATAGGCAACTGTGTTCAAAGACGAAGCAATATCTTCAGCCAACGACCTTATATAAGTTCCCCCGGAGACAGTAGCTTTAAGCTTATGAGTTTTTGTATCGGTTTGTTCAATATACTCTAACTTGTGTATTGCTACAGTTTTAGTCTTTATTTCCGGCATTATACCTTTACGCATTAACTCATAAGCTGGTTTCCCGTTTATTTTTACAGCGGAATACAAATGTGGTCGTTGCTGTATTTCTCCAATAAATTTTGAAAGCATAGTTTTTAGTTTGTCTATAGTTGGAATATTACCTGATACATCTATTACAGAGCCTGTAATATCGCCAGTATCAGTTTTTTTCCCAAATTCGATTTCAAATTCATATGTTTTATTATCATTCCATTTTATATATGGAATTAGTTTTGTAGCGCCATTAAATGCAACAGGTATTAGTCCACTGGCAAATGGATCAAGAGTTCCCAAATGCCCAACCTTCGATAAATTAAATCTACGCTTACATACCCTATCCACAACAGTTGAAGTAATTCCCACTGGTTTATCGATAAGCAATATTCCTACTAAATTTTTATTCATGTCTTTTGAATTAAGCATAAAATAAAACCGCAAAATCTAAAAATTTAATAGCATAGTAAATAATAATGTTAATAGATAGTGTATTCCTTCTATAGCTAAAAATGCCAGAATTGGTGAAAAGTCTAGCCCCATTATTGGTGGTATGAACTGCCTACAATACTCAAATAGCGGTTCTACTTTTTCGTACAAAAATGAGTAAATTTTGACAAAAGCATTATTGCTTTTTGGTCTAACAACTGCAAAAATCCAACCCATCAGTATGTATATAGACATAACAACTGCAATACTTTGAAGGGCAGAATTTATTATAAAATACAAAAATATTAAAAAACGATTTAACATAAATTTGCGTTAGCAAGCTTTTTGCAAGATGGCATTACACTTAGTCACTTCGCTTAAAGATGCACCAGTTCCTAAAACAACGCAATCAAGAGGGCTATCAGCGATTTTAACGTTAACTCCGCTTATATTGTTTATAACACTTGACAAATTAGCCAGCAAAGCACCACCACCAGTAAGCATTATTCCATCCTCAATTATGTCGGAAACAAGTTCAGGTGGAGTTCGCTCAAGTGCATCTTTAACTCCTCTTGCTATTTCTGCTACGGGATTAGTAAGCGCTTCAGCAACTTGCTTTTGTGATAAGTCCATATCACGCGGATTACCGTCAATTAGACTCCTGCCCCTTATTCGCATTCTTATATTTTCACTTTCTGGTGTACAAATTGCCGACCCTATTTCCTGTTTAATTTTTTCTGCGGTTGATTCTCCTATAAGGAGATTAAAATTTTTACGAATATAATCAATTATCTCTTCGTCCATTTTATCCCCACCTACACGCAAGGACGATGCGAGAACTATTCCACCAAGAGAGACAACAGCAACTTCTGTAGTGCCACCTCCTATATCAACAACAATAGATCCCCTAGGCTCTGCAACTGGTAATCCTGCTCCTATAGCTGCTGCCATCGGTTCCTCAATTAAAAACACTTCTCTTGCTCCAGCTGTTTCAGCTGCCTCTTCTATTGCTTTTCTTTCAACAGCTGTTGCTCCATATGGAACACATATTACAATACGGGGAGATGTAAATATACTTCTGTTATGAACATGTTTTATAAAGTATTTAATCATTTCTTGAGCTATTTCGAAATCAGCTATGACGCCGTCTCTCAAGGGTCTTATTGCCTTTATATAGTCAGGAGTACGTCCTAACATTTTTTTCGCTTCGGCTCCCACTGCTAACACGTTCGGTTTACCGTTTATAGTTGCAACTGCAACAACTGAAGGCTCGTTTAAAACTATTCCTTTCCTACTCACATAAACAAGAGTATTTGCCGTTCCAAGATCTATTGCCATATCAGTTGATAATAGGCCAAAAAATTTATTGAACATTAGTATTTACAACATCTAATTTTACTGTCTCAGTGTAAAACATTTTAAATTTTGTTAACACTAAACCAAAAACCAACTCGATTGACATTCGTTTGGAATCAGGTTTTTAATGAAATTGTTTTTAGTAATCGATTCTAAGCAATCTGATATAAAACACCTTATACAAGAATTAATCGTCGATCATATATGTCTCAAACGATCTTACGTATTTATTATTTTGTATTTGTGTTTTCAAAAATGAACTATATTCTTCAATATTTTTTGAAACATTAAAAATAATAAAACAAGAATAGTCAATTGTTGCCTTTACTCCAATTACATCGTTTAGTTGAACTATAGTGTTTGAAAAATGGAACACAGTATCACAATCTTGAGAGTATAGTCTAACAATAATAACAGCCTGAATTTCGTATCCTAATTTTCGATAATCAACTTGGGCTTTGTATCCGACAATTACTTTCGCCCGTTCTAACGCCCTTAATCTCCGCAAACACGGAGGAGGAGATAGTTTCACTTGTTTTGCTAGGTCAACATTTGATATACGACCATTTTGCTGTAATAGGCTTACAATCTTTCCATCAGTCTCATCCAATGAAAACTTATTTGTGTTATCTATACTGGGAGTCCTATTCATTAAAAAACCTAAAAACTCAATCCAATAGGATTATCGGCAAATTAGATGGCATACCAAATCGTGAAAAACTTAAAATATTCTTATGATTTGACCATCGCGATACTTATTAACTTATAAGAAGTCTGGTGAAGAAAAGATATAACTGTAATTAATGAAAAAATTATTTATCAGTCTTTTGCTGTTATTTTTAACGATTGGTTTGCCTAGTATTGAAGCTTCTTATACGTTGAATACAGAAGAACATATTGAAGGCGGGTTTGAATCTGACAGACGAAGCGTTATTTGAAATAGTCCAAAAACACCGTTAATAAAAACATTCTCAATGGTAACTCTCAATGTTCTATAAATGCTGTCAATAATCAACCCGACGAATTGGTTTTTTCTGTTAGTAGTTAAAAAAGTTAATTGAAAAAACTTCATGAGGGCATAAGCAATTATGCCCCCACATTTTTCTAATTATTTAAAAGTTTAGTTAGTACAGAATTAATGACTTCAGGATTCCCTTTTCCTTGTAACGCCTTCATTGTTTGTCCTACAAAATACCCAAAGAGCTGGGTTTTCCCTGATTTATATTGTTCAAGTTGTTTAGGGCTTTGTTCTATAATCTCTTTTGCAGATTTAGTTATGATTTCAGGATCAGTAATCTGAGCGAGATCCAATTCTTCAACTATTTCTTTCGGATGCTTTCCATTTTCATTCATATTAGCAAATACAGTTTTAGCGATTCTCCCAGAAATAGTTTTATCAACAATAAGGTCTACAAGTTCCGCTATGTACTCTATCGGGAAAGCTAAATCCGAAATTTCTTTATTTTCTTTATTCAGAATTGCAAAAACCTCCCCTATTAACCAGTTAGCAATTAATTTTGATGTTTCTTCAGGCATTCTTGATGCTTTAACCGCTTTCTCGTAATAATCGGCAGTTTTCCTTTCTTCAACAAGTATAGAAGCATCAGCTGGCGTTAGTTTGTATTGTTCAACAAAGCGGGTTTTTTTTACACTTGGAAGCTCCGGTAATTCCGATTTAATTTTATTAATTCGTTCATCAGAAAGTACTACAGGTTTTAAATCAGGGTCTGGAAAATACCTATAATCCGCAGCATCTTCCTTAGACCTCATTGTTCTTGTTTCGCCTGTCCGTGAGTCAAACAATCTTGTTTCTTGATGTATTGTTTTACCACTTTCAACTTCATATATCTGGCGTTGTATTTCATAATCTATAGCATCGCCTAAAAATTTTATTGAGTTTATATTTTTGATTTCAGCCCTATTACCAAAAGGAGTATCCAGTTTATGGATAGAAACGTTAGCATCAGCACGTAAATTACCCTGTTCCATATTGCACGCACATGCCCCTATATACCGTAAAAGCATCCTCAATTGTTTTAGGTATTGCATAGCTTCATACGATGAGCGAATATCAGGTTTTGAAACTATTTCCATGAGCGGAATACCGGCACGATTTAAATCAATGTATGAGTGTTCCTTATCTAAATCATGTATGCTTTTTCCAGCGTCCTGTTCAATGTGAATTCTTTCTATATTGATACGTTTACTATTTCCATCTTCATCTGTTATATCGATATACCCGTTTGACACTATTGGATGAAACAACTGACTTATCTGATATCCAGAAGGTAAATCGGGATAAAAATAATTTTTACGATCAAACTGAGACATTTTGTTAACAGTTCCATTAATCGCGAATCCTGTCTTTATTGCTTGGTTCACCGCTTCTTCATTAAGAACAGGTAACATCCCAGGCATAGCTACGTCATAAAAACTTACTTGCTCATTAGGATCTGCGCCGAACACTGTAGGACTTGAACTAAACAGTTTCGACTGTGTTGAAATTTGGGCATGAACCTCAAGACCTATTACAACTTCCCAACCATTTATTAATTTAGACATATGTTACCTCCTCAAGATTTCTTTTTTAAGATCATTAAAATTAGCTGCTTGTTCCATAACATAGGCAACTTTAAATATATCTGTTTCATTAAATCTATTCGCTATGAGCTGTACGCCCATAGGTAATTTGTCTTTCGACGAAAGCCCACATGGAACGGACATAGCTGGTAAGCCGGCGATGTTTACTGTGACAGTAAATATATCGTTTAAGTACATATCTATCGGGCTCATGTTATTTATCTCGGACATACCAAATGCAGTTGATGGAGTCGTTGGTGTTAACAGGACATCAACTTTACTGAAAGCATTATTATTAAAATCTTCTTTTATCATCTTTTGGATTTTTAAGGCTTTATTATAATAAGCATCGTAATATCCAGCTGATAGTACATAAGTTCCCGTAAGTATTCTACGTTGTACCTCTTCTCCAAACCCTTCAGATCGTGAATTAACATAAAGTTCTTCTAAGTTGCTGTAACTGGGCGATCTGTATGTATATTTTACTCCGTCATATCTTGCTAGATTTGAAGAAGCTTCAGCAGGCGCAATTATGTAATAGGCCGGCAAAGCGTAAGGAGTTGTTTTAAGAGATATATTAACAATTTCGCACCCAGCATCTTCTAGCCATCTTTTAGCCTCGTTTATTGAGTTAATTCCATCTTCATTAAGATTTTCCAGATACTCTTTTGGCAAACCTATTTTCATACCTTTTATCGATTTACCTAATACCGATCTAAGATCTGGAATATTTACATTTTCCGATGTAGAGTCTTTAGGATCATAACTTGACATTGCATTGAGCATTATTGCAGCATCTTCAACTGTTTTAGTTAAAGGTCCTGCTTGGTCAAGTGATGATGCAAATGCTACCATGCCGTATCTTGAACACAAACCATATGTGGGTTTTATTCCAACAAGCCCTGAAAACGACGCCGGCTGTCTTATTGAGCCACCTGTATCGGATGCAGTAGCCGCAACACACAAATCGGAAGCCACAGCGGTTGCGGAACCTCCAGAGGAGCCTCCTGGAACTAGTGGCATATCAGGTGCCGACTGTTTTCTATAAGGTAAAAAACATGGACCAAAGTAACTTGTAACATTAGATGAGCCCATTGCGAATTCATCCATGTTTGTTTTACCTAAAAACACTGCACCGTGATTTATGAGATTTTGCGTTACTGTACTTTCATACTCTGGAACAAATTCTGAAAGTATTTTCGATGCAGCCGTTGTTTTTATTCCCTTTGTACAAAACAAATCTTTAACAGCTATAGGGACACCTAGCATTGAATCAGTTTCCCCATTTGCTCGTTTTTTGTCTGCAACCTCTGCCATTTTTATTGCAATATCCGAACAAACTGTTATGTAAGCGTTCAAATCCTTATTATCTTCAATTTTTTTTAGATAGTCCTCTGTTATTTCCTTCGATGTAAAATCACCGTTTTTTAGACCTTTTAGTGTCGACGCAATTGTTAAATCTTCCATAATTTATAACACCTCCTCATTACTAAATTTATTTTTAAAAGTTTTGCCAATCTGATGGACATGAATATTTATAACTGGCTTTTTATCACAAAGTTTTGAAAAAAGTTGTTTAACATCATTCTGCAAATCTCGCCTTAAGTTTCCGTTTATAACAGATTCTCCCATTTCAGCTTTTGCTAGTTGATTGGTTATTATCGATAAAATATTCTTTCTTACCGTACTGAGAAGATTAGGTGTTAAAAATACGCCTCTTATCAAAATATCTGTATTGCTAATCAATTTATTGTACTGATCGATAACGAAACTTATGCTTATATGCCCCTGTGTTGACATAAACGTACGTTCCATGAGGCAGTTACTGTTAATTGGAATTATGTATTTTCCATCCAGTGCGTTATAAACAACATTGCGATGATGCAATTTCTTAAGAACACCGTCACCTTTGTGAACAGTTATAATATCCCCTGAAACAGCGAAAACAGTATTTTTAATACCACATTCCTCAGCAAAATCTTTATGTGCGTGAAGCATTACAGGATCGCCATGTAATGGAATTAATGCCTTGGGTTTTAGGCTATCATACATTTTACGCAAGGCGTTTTTATTTGGATGTCCTGAAACATGGATATCAGGTTCAAAATCTGATGTAACAAAGTTAACCCCCATTTGTATAAGTGAATTCTGCATTTCACGAATACTTAGCTCATTACCAGGAATTACTTTTGATGAAAAAAGAACAACGTCTTGTTTGCCTAATTTAATAAATCTGTTTTCACCTCTGGCAAGTCTGTACATAGCAGACTTTGCTTCACCTTGTGATCCTGTGCAAATCATCAATACCTGTTCAGGTGACATTGATGCACCTTGTTCGTCAGGGACTATATTATCAATGTAACGCTTGAAATTCTTTGTATAGTAATTAGTCTCTGTCACTGCATCTATCATTCTGTATATAGAACGACCAATTATTACAACTTTACGGTTATGCTTTTGCGCAAGTTCACATATAGCTTCAATCCTAGCTACATTCGATGCAAAACATGTAATTGTTATCCTCTTGTTTTTATACTTCGTTATAAGTTTATCGAGACTATTTTTAACATCGCTTTCAGAGCCGGCATCTTCTAATACCAATACGTTTGTACTGTCGCAAAGTAAGCAATCAACCCCTCCGTTATTACCTATTTCCGATAATCTTTCAAAATCTGTTTTGTCGCCTAGTAACGGATTGTCATCTACTTTCCAGTCCCCTGTATGAAACAAGGAACCACCAAGAGTTTGTATATACAAACCGCAAGCCCCTAAAATTGAGTGAGCCACTGAAATAAATTCAACTTTAAACTCATCAACAAGTATTGGAGACCGTGGAAATACTGAAATTATCCTCGATGTTTCAGGGTCAAACGTTCGTGATTTCAACTTTTGTTTTAAAACTTCAGCTGAAAACTCCGTAAGGTACACGGGGCAATTAAATCTTGACCAGAAATAATGAACTGCTCCTATGTGATCTTCGTGTGCGTGTGTAATAAATATTCCCTTTAGTTTATTTTTTAGACTAAGAGGAAAAGATATATCAGGGGTTATTACATCAATTCCTAGTTTGTCATGAAAGGCAATACCAAGATCAACCATTATCCAGCTATCTTTATATCCTATTAGAGTACAGTTAGCACCTATTTGTTCTAACCCTCCCAAAGGCATTACTGATATATGATCATCAGTTCTGTGAATATGAGCATTACTTGAAGGCTCGTTTATTTCTGACTGTATTTTTTTATTTAACATTCAAAAACTCCTATAAATATGACATGTTATTGGTAAAAACAAATATAGAATTTCATCTTTACACTTTAGTTTGTTATATATGCGCCAACAGTTTCTTGGAACGTATATAAAAACCTCTGTTTAGAGTATATCGAAAAATGAAACAAGGCACGATTGTTATAAAAATTTCTCGTCGCGATTTAAAATGTGCTAAACTCCGTTCTAGGAACTTTATCACATTCGTGAATTAGGAGAGTAGCTCAATTGGTAGAGTAACGGTCTCCAAAACCGTCGGTTGGGGGTTCAATTCCCTCCTCTCCTGCCACTTCTGTAGAGGGTTATATGGGTAGCAGTATAAAACGTTTTGTTAACTATCTCGGTGACGTTCGCCGTGAGATCGATAAAGTTACATGGCCTTCAAGGCGGGAAGTGTTTATTACGACTGTTGTTGTTATCGCGCTCGCTTGTGTTTTTGCGATATTCTTTGCCGTTGTTGACACAATATGGTATAGAACTGTCCAATATTTGATAGGTGCATAACGTATGAGTTCCGTCACTGCAAAATGGTATATAGTACAGGCATATTCTGGAAATGAGGCGTTTGTTGTTCGGGAAATAAACGAATTAATTGAAAAACGTGATTTATCGAACAAAATCCTAGAAGTTTTTGTTCCTACGGAAACCACTGTAGAAATAAAAAATGGCGCTAAGGTCGATAAAACTCGTAATTATTTTCCAGGGTACGTTTTTGTAAAAATGACTATGGAGGATGATCTTTTTTACCTAATTAGGAACCTTCCTAAAGTTTCAGGATTCGTTGGTATGAGTGGAAATCCTACGCCAATTTCTGAAGCAGAGATTACCAAAATAGTCAACAGAACCAAAGAAAGTAGTGAAAATCCTGTTAACAACATAAAGTATGAAGTGGGGGAACAGGTCAAAGTTATAGATGGTCCGTTTGCTTCATTTAGTGGAAGTGTAGAGGACGTCGATGAGAATAAACAGAAACTTAAAGTATCTGTTGTTATTTTCGGTCGGGCTACGCCTGTCACATTAGACTTTATGCAAGTTGAAAAGATATAATACTGTAGTTTTATGGGAAATTTGGTCATTTGGTTTATTACCATAAAATGATTTTAAAGGAGATAAAATGGCAAAAAAAATTGTAGGGTATGTAAAATTACAGATCCCAGCTGGAGAAGCGGTTCCTAAACCACCTATAGGTCCTGCGTTGGCTCCGAAAGGTATTACAGTCGCTGCGTTCTGCAAAGAGTTTAACGACAGAACTAAGTCGATGGAAAAAGGCATGCCGATCCCTGTTATAGTAACAGCCTATGCGGATAAAACGTTTTCTTTTGCAATGAAAACCCCACCAGCGTCTTACTACATAAAAAAAGCTGCTGGTATAGCAAGCGGTTCTCATAAGACGGGAATTACTGCGTCTGTAGGTCGGATAACTATGGATCAGGTCAGAGAAATAGCTAAAGCAAAAATGGAAGATTTAAACGCTCACGACATTGAGGGAGCTACGCAAATGATTATAGGCTCAGCTCGTTCTATGGGCGTTGAAGTTGATGGAGAGTGATTATGTCTATTAATAGCAAAAAATCAAAGGAAGTAAGAAAATCTCTCGACCTCGAAAAAATCTATAAATTGCCCGAAGCTGTGGCTTTGGTAAAAAACTCAGCAACTGCAAAATTCGATGAAACAATTGAAATATGTGCAATGCTGGGTATCGACGGTTCTAAACAAAACCAAGCCGTTCGTAACGTCGTTTCGTTACCTCACGGTAATGGAAAAACCTATCGAGTTGCAGTGTTCGCTAAGGACTTAAAAGCGGATGAGGCTAAAAAAGCTGGCGCAGATATTGTTGGGTCAACTGAATTAGTTGAGATGATACAAAAAGGTGAAATGCCTTTTGATCGTTGTATAGCAACTCCTGATATGATGGCATTAGTTGGTAAAGTTGGGAAACTGTTAGGTCCTAAAGGTCTCATGCCGAACCCAAGACTGGGCACGGTAACAATGGATGTTGAGTCTGCCGTTAAAAATGCAAAATCGGGGCAGATTGAATTTAAGTCTGATAAGTGCGGTATAGTTCGTGCTGGGGTTGGAAAAGCGAGTTTTTCTGATACAGACTTGATTGAAAACATTAATGCTTTCGTTGATGCTTTGAATAAATCAAAACCGCAAGGCTTAAAAGGTGTCTATTTGAAAAAACTAGTACTCAGTTCGACTATGGGTATTGGTGTTAAGTTTACGTTGGCGTAAATGTCAATGTTTCCGAATTGTGTCATTTTGAAAAAGTCGAAGACTGCAGGTTTGGTTAACTGTAAAAGAATTCCTGCAATAGACAGAAAAGTTAATTACTCTTTCTGTTGTGTTAATGACGTGTGGAGAAGAAGATGTTAAGACAAGAAAAAGAGGCTTTTGTAACAGATATCCGCGAAGATTTGTTAAACTCCGGGATTGTTATTGTCGTTAACAGAGGTTCGGGAATAACGGTTGAGGAAGTAACAAAACTTCGTAAGGATCTAAACAAGTCGAAATCGAAGTTTAAAATTATTAAGAATACACTGGCGCGCAAGGCAATGGAAAAATCAGATCTAGATTGCTTAAGTCAATACTTATCTGGTATGACTGGCTTTGCTTACTCAAATGATCCTGTGGAAGCGTCTAAAGCTGTTTTTACCTTCTGCAAGGATAGCGAGGGAAAAATGGAGATCTTAGCTGGGTTTGTTGATGGAAAATGTGTTACAAGTTCCGAAATAAAGGAACTTGCTACATTGCCGTCGCTCAATGGACTGAGATCTCAAATTGTTGGTTTATTGTCAGCTGTTGCTGGTAAGCTGGTAAGAACGATAAACGAACCAGGTGCAATGATTGCACGTATTGTTGCCAAAAAGGCAGAGAATTAGTGTTTAAGAAAGGAAAATTATTATGGCTATTACAAGAGAACAATTAATTGAAGAGCTTTCAAATCTTTCTATTTTGGAAGCTGCATCATTGGTTAAAGAACTTGAAGAGAAGTGGGGGGTCAGTGCTTCTGCTCCTGTTGCTGTTGCTCCAGCTGGGGCTGGAAGTGCTCCGGCAGCTGAAGAGAAAACAGAATTCGATGTCGAGCTAACAAGCGCAGGTGCCAAAAAGATCGATGTAATTAAGGCTGTCCGCGAAGTGACCGGACTTGGTCTTAAAGAAGCGAAAGATCTTGTTGAAGGTGCTCCGAAACCAGTAAAGACAGGAATATCGAAAGCTGATGCTGACGCTCTCAAGGCTAAGTTAGAAGCAGCTGGTGCATCAGTCACTGTTAAATAATAACGATTTGTTATTGGGGCAGGGCTAGCGCCCTGCCTTTTTTATTGGAAACGCTTGTTTGTTATTACAAGTTATTCCGAATGCCTTTTATTTGTTAGCATGAATGAAGGCACAAGTTTGTTAAATATTTTTATAAAAGGTTATTATGAAAAGATCTTATACCGACAGGAAACGTTTCCGAAAAACATTCGGAAGAGTTCGCCCTGTAATTGATTTACCAAATTTAATTGCACTTCAAAATGATTCTTTTGAATCATTTCTCCAATATAGGACACCTCCAAATGAAATGAAAAATATAGGCTTGTTAAAAATATTTAATTCAACGTTTCCAATTACAGACGGATCGAATAAATCACAATTGGAGTTTCACGGGTATGAATTTGAAGCGCCAAAATATAGCGAGGCTGAATGTAAAAGACGTGGTGGGACATATTCAGTCGGGCTCAAAGCAAAATTTCGTCTTATAATCTGGGACAAAGATGACGCAGATGGAAAACGTTCCGTTAAAAGCATAAAGGATCAAGAGGTGTATCTAGGTGATATGCCAATAATGACTGAGCGGGGAACGTTTATTTTTAATGGAATAGAGCGTGTTATAGTCTCGCAAATGCATAGAAGCCCTGGTGTTTTTTTTACTCACGATTTGGGGCGTACTAATAACTCCGGAAAATTATTGTTTTCAGCAAGAATAATTCCATATCGAGGCTCTTGGATTGATTTTGAATTCGATCATAGAGATGTGATGTTTGTCAGGTTTGATAGAAAACGAAAAGTATTGGCTTCCGTATTTTTGATGTGTTTGTATAACAGCGAAACTGAAAAATACGTAAAGGAGCTGGGGGAGAACAAACCAGATCCAGCACTCATTTCGGGAATGTCAAAAGAAGATATCATCAATACTTTTTACGATACGGTTGAGTATCGCCGTATAGATAAAGGCTGGGCAGTTCCCTTTGACGAGAAACAATTTAAAAATACGAGATTAACGGCAGATCTTGCAAACGCTCGGACAGGAGAAGTCGTTGCTAAAGCTGGGGATAGACTTAATATTAGAAAAATTAATTTATTAAAAAACAGTGGGCTTGAGGAAATTGTAATAGGAGCAGATGGTATATATGGTAAACGCATCGCTCGCGACATAATAAACGAACAGACGGGCGAGATTTATTGTGAAGCGGGATGTAAAATAACCGAAGATCTTATCGATAAAATCGGATCACAGATAACGGATAAAGTTAGCATTATCGTAAGTGAAAATGCGGACATAGGCGATTTTATTTTAAATACTCTCGATGTTACGGCGTGCCCTAACAGAGACGAAGCATTATGTGAATTTTATAAAAGCTTATATCCTGGAGAAATTCCTACGCCAAGCATGGGGGAAGATCTTTTAAACAATATTATGTGGAATGAGGACAGATATAATTTATCAGAAATTGGTCGCGCAAAGATAAACGATAGGCTTGGAATTCATGTTCCGGATAATATTAAAACTCTTCAAAAAGAGGATATTATTGAAATAATTCGAATCCTATGTTTAATAAAAAATGGTAAACGCGAAATTGATGATATAGATAATCTAGGAAATAGAAGGATCAGATCTGTAGGAGAGTTAATAGAAAATCAGTGTCGCATAGGAATGGTCAAACTAGAGCGAAGTATACGGGAAAAGATGGCGTCCGTTGATATAGAAAACTATATTCCTAGCGATCTGTTAAATGCGAAAGCGCTTATAACATCCGTGAAAGACTTTTTTGTAACGTCGCAACTATCCCAATTTATGGATCAGACAAACCCCTTGTCTGAGGTTACGCACAAAAGACGTTTATCAGCATTGGGACCAGGTGGATTATCTCGTGAAAGAGCTGGCTTTGAAGTTCGAGACGTTCATCCCACACATTACTCTCGGTTGTGTCCTGTAGAAACGCCGGAAGGGCAAAACATAGGTCTTATAACATCCCTTGCATCATATGCACGGATAAATAAATACGGATTTATAGAAGCGCCTTACAGAAAAGTTGTTGACGGGAAGGTAACTAATGAAGTTAAGTATATGACTGCAACAGAGGAGTGGAATGAGGTAATAGCCCAAGCAGATATAGCAACTGATGCTGAAGGCAATATAATCGATAACATGTTAATCTGCCGTAAAGCCGGAGATATAGGTTATCATTTAAAGTCTGAAGTTACGTATGCAGACATTTCCCCTCAACAAATAGTATCGGTTGGAACAGCTCTTATTCCGTTTTTACATTGTGACGATGCTACTCGAGCTCTTATGGGTGCTAACATGCAACGGCAAGCTGTTCCACTACTGAGACCGGAAGCTCCCCTTGTTGGAACAGGTATGGAAGCTTCAGTTGCCCGGGATTCTGGAACATCAATTGTCGCAAAACGAAAAGGTATTGTTGATTCGGTCGATGCGAATAGGATTGTTGTGAAAGTTAAAGATTCAAAATCTGTTGCTGATATATATACCCTATCTAAATTCCAGTGTTCAAATATGGGTACTTGTGTTAATCAGAAACCACTTGTTAAAGTCGGAGATGTAATAGAACCGGGAGATATAATTGCAGATGGTCCAGCTGTAGATAATGGAGAACTTGCTTTAGGTCGAAATTTACTTGTCGCCTTTATGTCATGGAACGGATACTCTTACGAAGATAGTGTTACCCTTTCAGAAAAACTAGTTAAAGAAGATGCCCTCACGTCGGTTCATATTGAAAGTTTTGAAATAATGGCGAGAGACACAAAATTAGGAAATGAGGAGATAACAAGAGATATTCCAAATATAGCTGAAGAAAGCCTTAAAAACTTGGATGAAACGGGCATAGTATATGTTGGAGCCGAAGTTAATCCTGGAGACATATTAGTAGGAAAGGTAACACCAAAAGGTGAGACAATAATAAGTCCAGAGGAAAAACTTTTACGCGCTATATTCAACGAAAAATCATCAGATGTTAAAGACAGTTCATTTAGAGTTCCGCCGGGAGTATCTGGAACTGTAGTTGAAGTTCGTGTTTTAACAAGAAAAGGTGTCGAAAAAGATGAACGTACTTTAGCTGTTGAAAGACAACAGGTAGAGCGTATCATAAAAGATCGTGAAGCTGAAGTTTCTATTTTGGAAAAAACGTACTTGCGTCTTTTGCGTGAAATAATGTTGGGGCATAAAGCTATCGCAGGTATAAACACCGGTGAAAATCCTGAACTCACAGAGGAATTCTTAAAGAAACAACCTTTTGCTCGGTTAAGACTGTTTAAGTTTGCGGAGAAATCTCTACAAGATGAAATAGATATGCATTTAGAGCAGTTCGATGAAAAAGTTAAATACCTTCAATCTCACTTTGACGAAGGGATTTTTAAATTAAAAAAGGGCGACGATTTGCCTGCCGGTGTTTTGAAAATAATAAAAGTTTTTGTAGCTCAAAAACGGAAAATACAACCAGGAGATAAGATGGCGGGACGTCACGGTGATAAGGGTGTTGTTGCTAGAGTTTTGCCTATAGAAGATATGCCGTACTTAGAGGATGGAACTCCTGTTGATATAGTTCTTAATCCGTTGGGATTACCTTCGAGAATGAACTTAGGTCAAATATTGGAAACACACCTAGGGGCAGCTGCCCATGAACTTGGCATTCAGATACAGAACGCGATGGATGAATATCGTAAAAGTAACATGACGTTATCTGAAGTCCGGAAAAAGGTGTCTGATATCTATGAAGACGAGGAAGACATAGCAGATATTAAAAAACTTAGTGATAATGAGTTCATTACACTTGCTGATAATCTACGCCATGGAGTTCCTGTGTCAACTCCTGTATTTGATGGAGCAAGGCTAGACGATATAGAACATTATCTTAGTAAAGCTGGATTAGACAATTCGGGACAAGTGACTCTTTATGATGGTCGAACCGGAGAGCCTTTTAAACGAAAGGTTACAGTCGGATATAAATACATGCTGAAACTTCATCACCTTGTTGATGATAAAATACATGCTCGTTCTGTCGGACCTTACAGCCTTATTACACAACAGCCACTGGGTGGTAAAGCTCAATTTGGAGGTCAGCGATTTGGAGAAATGGAAGTTTGGGCATTAGAAAGTTATGGTGCTGCGTATACGTTAAATGAAATAGTAACAGTAAAATCTGATGATGTAGATGGTCGTGTCAAAACGTACAACGGTATAGTTAAGGATATTAATACCGGAATAACGTACGGCTCCCCTGAATCATTCCACGTTTTAGTAAAAGAGGTTATGGCTCTGGGGCTCAATATGTCTTTGGAATCCTCTGAAGAAAAATGCGATTGTTGCGAGGATGACGATTCCGAAGAAAGTCTTGATTATGAAGAGCGGGATAGTTCTGAAATAGATCAAAAATCGTTTATGAAAAAACTTAAGTTATTACAGGAGTAAAAAAATGCAAACACTTAAAAATGATAATTTAGGAGTAATTAAAAACTTTGATTCAATAAGGATTTCAATAGCAAGTCCTGAGGATATACGTTCATGGTCTTTTGGAGAAGTAAAAAAGCCAGAAACAATAAATTACAGAACATTTAAACCAGAGCGTGACGGTCTTTTTTGTGCCAGAATATTTGGACCCGTAAGAGATTATGAATGTGGTTGTGGAAAATACAAACGCATGAAATATAAGGGTGTTATATGCGAGAAATGCGGAGTTGAAGTTAATGTGAGCCGTGTTCGTCGTGAGCGTATGGGACACATAGAGCTAGCAGCGCCCGTTGCTCATGTATGGTTTTTGAAATCGATACCAAGTCACATTTCAATAGTTTTAGATCGTGGAGTTAAAGAACTCGAGAAAATTTTGTACTTTGAAAAGTACGTAATTTTAGATCCAGGAATGACTAATTATAAGAAATACGACACAATAACAGAGCAGGAATATAACGATATACTAGCTACACTGCAAGAGCATGAGATAGAATGTTTTAAAGTTGGCATTGGTGCTGATGTTGTTCGAACGATGCTTGAGGATTTGGATCTGGACGCCGAAATCGCCAAGATAACAGAGGCATTGGCAACTTGTACCTTGGATTTGAAAAAGAAAAAACTCGTACGAAGACTAAAGTTGCTAAAAGCATTCAAGGCGTCGGGAACAGCTCCTGAAAACATGATTTTAACTGTATTGCCCGTAATTCCTCCGGAGTTGCGTCCTCTTGTAGCTTTGGAAGGAGGACGATTTGCCACAAGTGATTTAAATGATTTGTATAGAAGAATTATAAACAGAAATAACAGACTTAAACGTTTGTTAGGACATTCGATCACCCCTGACGTTGTTATCCGGAATGAAAAGAGGATGTTGCAGGAAGCTGTAGATGCATTGTTTGATAATAAACGTCGCGGAAATAAAGCTGTTACGGGAACAAACAAAAGACCTTTGAAATCTCTTTCAGAAATGTTGAAAGGAAAGCAAGGTCGTTTTAGACAAAACCTTTTAGGAAAACGCGTTGACTATTCTGGGCGTTCAGTTATTACAGTTGGTCCAGAATTAAAATTACATCAATGTGGGTTACCTAAAGCTATGGCGTTGGAATTATTTAAACCCTTCGTCTTTGCAAAACTTGAGAAGTATGGTTTTTCGGGAAACCTGAAGACATCTCAGAGAATTGTAGAACAGGGAAAAACTGAGGTTTGGGATATTTTGGAAGAAGTAATAAGAGAACATCCTGTATTACTTAACCGTGCTCCAACTTTACACCGTTTAAGTATTCAAGCATTTGAACCTGTATTGACTGAAGGTAAGTCAATAAAGTTACACCCGCTTGTTTGTGCTGCATTTAACGCAGACTTTGACGGGGATCAAATGGCAGTTCATGTTCCTCTATCCATAGAAGCTCAATTAGAAGCTAGAATATTGATGCTTTCGACAAACAATATATTAAGCCCAGCGAGTGGAAAGCCTATAGTTGTCCCGTCTAAAGATATGGTTCTTGGTGTTTACTGGCTTACTTTGGAAATTTCGGATTTACCAAATGAAGGTCATTATTATTCAGATTTAAACGAAATATATTACGCACTTCAAGAAAAGCTAATCACATATCATACAAAGATAAAAACAAAAGTCCCTTATTACGATGAAGAAGGAAAAGCGAAATACAAACTAGTAGAAACAACACCTGGTAGAGTTATTTTTTATCAAATATTTCCTCACAATAAAAACATACCTTTTGACTTAGCAAATAAGTTACAAACTTCAACTGAAATTTCAGGGCTAATAGATTTAATATATTTCTTTTGTGGACAAAAAGAAACAGCTATATTTGCCGATAAAATAATGGCAATGGGCTTTAAATATATGACTATCTCAGGTATATCATATGGTAAAGACGATTTGATAATTCCGACGGAGAAAAAAGCTTTGATTGCGGAAACGGAAAGTTTAGTCAATGAGTACGAACAGCAATATTTGGACGGTTTTATAACTCAAGGTGAAAAATACAATAAAGTAATTGATGCCTGGAGTAAATGCGGAGATAAAGTATCTGACGCTCTAATCAAGGCAGTTTCACGTGTCGAGCCAGGGAAACAGCCTAACTCAGTTTATATGATGATGCATTCAAAGGCTAGAGGTTCAATGGCGCAATTGAGGCAATCTTCTGGTATGAGAGGTCTTATGGCAAAACCTACTGGTGAAATTATTGAAACGCCTATTATTTCAAGTTTCAAAGAAGGATTATCGGTGCTTGAATATTTCACATCAACACACGGAAGCCGTAAAGGTCTTACTGATACTGCGTTAAAAACAGCAAACTCTGGTTATCTTACACGTCGTTTAGTCGATGTTGCAAACGACTGTGTTGTTCTGGAGGATGATTGTGGAACGCGTAACGGTATAATGATGAAACCAATTTACGATGGAGCAAACGTTGTCGTTTCATTAAAGGAGCGAATTTTAGGGCGTTATGTTGCAACAGATGTTGTCAATCCAAACAATGGGTCACTGATATTACCAAGAAACGGGTTTATTGATGAATATAAAGTTCAAGATATTATCGATGCAGGAATTGATGAGGTTTATGTACGAAGCGCTGTGACTTGTGAAACAAGGAATGGGATATGTACAAAATGTTACGGTAGAGATTTGGCAAGGGGAGAACCTGTAAGTATAGGGGAAGCAATAGGTGTTATTGCGGCTCAGTCAATAGGTGAGCCAGGGACTCAGCTTACTATGAGAACATTCCACATAGGCGGAACGGCTCAGAAAAGCTCTGAACAATCTAGCATCGAAGCTTCAATAAATGCACATATTTCATTTAAGAACATGACGATCGTCGTCAATACAGCCGGAGAAAATATAGTTCTATCAAAAAAATCTGAGATGGCATTGATAGATGAGAATGGAAGGGAACGCGTTTCGTATAAAGTCCCTTATGGCTCTATAATCCGAGTAAAAGCTGGTGATTTTGTTAAATCCGGAGCTGTTTTAGCAGAGTGGGATCCGTATACAACACCTATAATTTGTGAAGCTAGCGGTGTCGTAAAATATGAAGATTTAATTGATGGCGTATCAATTAGGGAGATTACGGACGAAGTAACAGGCATATCGAGTAAAACTGTTATCGATTGGAAGTTTGTAAATAGGTCTTCAGAATTTAAACCACACATTACCATTGTCGATGAAATTGGAAATGTCGTTAAAACATCAAATAAAATGGAAACTCGATATTATTTGCCAATAGATGCAGTGATATATGTCAATGAAGGAAATCTTATAAAAGCAGGAGATATTATTGCAAAAATTCCCAAAGATGTAACAAAAACAAAAGATATTACGGGAGGTTTGCCACGCGTTTCCGAATTATTCGAAGCAAGAGAACCTAGAAATCCGGCTATAATTTCTGAAATTGATGGGTACGTTGAAATTGGAAAAGATTATAAATCTAAAAAATGTATAAAAATTATTTCAGATACTGACAATAGTGTATTTAAGGAATATCTAATTTTAAAAAACAAGCCTATTGTCGTTCATGAAGGCGATTTTATTAAAAAAGGAGAAGTTCTAGTAGATGGAAGTGTTGTTTTGCAGGATGTCCTTAGAGTGATGGGTGTTGAGTATTTGACGTGTTATTTTGTTGACGAAGTTCAAAAAGTTTACAGGTTACAAGGTGTTACGGTTAATGACAAGCATATTGAGGTTATTCTTCGTCAGATGTTACGTAAGAGAGAAATAGTAGATCCAGGCGATTCAATGTATATTTTGGGCGATGAAATAGACTGGGACGAATTAGAAAAAGAAAATGCGACGTTACTAGCAAATGGGCGAAAGCCAATTAAGACGGTTCGAATTCTGGAAGGAATTACTCGTGCAGCTCTTCATACTGGATCTTTCATATCTGCCGCATCGTTCCAAGAGACTACAAGAGTTCTTACAGAAGCTGCATTATATGGAAAGACGGATTACCTTGAAGGATTGAAAGAGAACGTAATAACAGGTCGTCCAATACCGGCAGGTACTGGAAGCGTAATAAAAGAATGGAAAAATGAATATAAAACAAAAAATTCAACAGAAGTTGCGTAATAGGGGGCTTTTGCTCCCTTTTTTAACATATTGGTTATTCGGATGTCATCAAAACTAGAATTACTTAGAGCAAACGCTGAATATATAAAGCTTGTTAAGCTTATAAATAAATATGACGACTTATATTATAATCACGATACATCTGCAATTTCTGATGCTGAATATGATAAATTAAGGCAACGCCTTCTATATCTGGAAGAATTATACCCTATATTAAGGACCCCGAACTCTCCAAGCGTTAAAGTCGGAGCGTCAATTAGTAATAAATTTTCACCTGTTGAGCATAAAATTCCAATGCTATCACTCGAAAATGCGTTTAATTTTAAGGATTTAGAAGAATTTATAGCAAGAGCGTGTAAGTACGCAAATATAACCACCGAGTGTTTAGATTACTGTTGTGAACAAAAGATAGATGGACTATCGGTATCTCTTATATACGAAAAAGGAAGCCTCGTAAGAGCAAGCACTAGAGGAAACGGATATATTGGTGAAGACGTAACAAAAAACGTAAAGCAAGTTATAAATATCCCCCATGAAATACCAATTGTGGAAAATGTTGAAATCAGGGGGGAAATATATATGCCAATAACAGCATTTAACAAACTTAATGAAGAACGACAACGAAAAGGAAAACAAACATTTGTAAATCCAAGAAATGCAGCCGCAGGCTCTCTAAGACAATTAGATGAACGAATAACGGCAAAAAGGAATTTATGTTTCTTTGCTTATTATATGTTAGGTATAAAGCTAACATCGCAAATAAATGTTTTAGAAAAATTAAAGGAGCTTAAGTTTTCTGTATGTGATTTTGAGCACTGTAATACAATTGATGAATTTCAAAACTATTTTTTAAAAATAAAAAAAATTAGAAACAAACTCGACTATGCAATAGATGGCGTCGTTCTTAAAATTAACAATTTAGAATTACAAAATCAATTAGGATTTGCCGGACGTAATCCTCGGCATTCTATAGCTTACAAATTCCCAGCTGAACAAGTTGAGACCAAGCTATTAAATATTGAGGTAAACGTAGGTCGTTCTGGGAAAATAACACCTGTAGCTATCTTAAAACCTGTTCAGCTTTGTGGCTCTACTGTTTCTAGAGCAACTCTACATAATTTCAAAGAAATTAAAAATAAAAGTATTAGCATCGGTGATGTTATCCTGGTTGAGAAATCCGGCGATGTTATTCCTAAAATAATAGGTATTTCACGAAAAAAATCGAAACAAACTAGTATCATCGTTCCAACAAATTGCCCATCATGTGCTTCGAACCTAGTAAAGATGGATGGGTACATTGATATATTTTGTCCTAATAAGTACGGATGCCCTGCTCAAGCATTAGCTTATATAATTTACTTTGCGTCAAAACAATGCTTTGACATTAACGGACTAGGAAAAAAACAAGTAGAAGAGTTATATAATTTTGGTCTTGTCCATAGTCCAATTGATTTGTTTAATTTAAAAAAGTCGTATATCGATTTTGGTTTAGAGTTGAAGCAAGGTTGGGGCTCTTTATCCGTACAAAATTTACTTGCATCAATTGAAAAAAGCCGTTCAATATCATTTCGTAAATTTATAAATGCTTTAGGAATACATGAAATAGGTTGCAATTTATCTGAAAAAATAGCAGATGATTTTAAATCAATCGATGTGTTAATGTCCACAACTGAAGAAAGACTTCAATGTATTAACGGATTAGGGCAGTCAAAAATTAATAATATAATCCAATTTGTTAGTAATAAAATTAACATTGATTTTGTTAACAAACTATTACACCATGTTAATATTATATATAACAAGTAATATCCAAACGTAATCAACAATAAAAAAAGAGATTAATAACAATCTCTTTTTTATGTGTACTTTTTACATATTCAACAGTACGGGATTAAACACCTGTTCAACAACATCAATATATTTTTTTAGTAATGTAAAGTTTTTATTCTTTATTATTTTGTCAGGATTGTTGATAAGAACACTGTCGCACGCTTCCAAGACTAAATTGCTTATTTTAACAATATTTTCGAAACTATTATCAAAGTTAGTTAATCCTTCACAAAGCTTTTTCATGTACTCGTTATCACCTGTATACTCACAATTTTCACTTGATGGAGAGAAATCACCAATAATACCAGATGTACGTTTATACGCACCTTTAATTATTTCAAAACTTGGAGTTTTAGTTATCTCATCAGCTTTAGTCACTTCATTTTTAATGTTTTGTAAGCTACTATTTGAAAAATCGCAATTATTAATTATTTGGTTGCATAACTCGAAATCAATAGAACATATTTCTGATATATAAACGGTTAAACGATCTTTTAGAAAAGTTATTACATCATCCTTTACTGTGGATGATAGAGCTATTCCTTGATCTGAATAAGCTGTAACAAGTGTATCAATATACCAAGTAAATTCATCTTCTAAAATATTGTGAGGTAAATCAAGGACAAGTCTTATTATACTTACAGTTGCTCGTCTTAAAGCAAAAGGATCCTTTGAGCCTGTGGGTTTTATTCCGACACCTAGAAAGCCTACCAATGTATCTAACTTATCAAAAAACGAAATTCTTGCACCCAAAAAAGTCTTTGGAAGACTATCGTTTGCCCCCATTGGCTTATAGTGATCACTAATAGCTTCGCAAACTTCAGGCACCTCGCCCTGTACTGATGCGTAAATACTTCCCATAATTCCTTGCAATTCTGGAAATTCTCCGACCATTTGAGAAACGAGGTCTGCTTTACATAAAGCAATAACTCTATGTTCCTCCGGTGAGTTAGCTATTGACATCATTCTGTCAATTTTCTGCGATATCGAGCCCAATTTTTCATGAAACACTACGTTTGATAAACGATTTGCGTAGGCTTCAAGTGTTACATCCGTATCCTCTTTATAAAAGAACATTGCGTCACTAAGTCTTGCTCTCAACACACGGTCAAATCCCATTTTCATTGTTTTCGTAACTGGAACATTTGTTACAGTTGCAAAAAATGGCGCTATATTACTGTCTGGATATGTTAGGGTAAAATACTTCTGATGTACACGCATTGAAGTCGAAAGAACTTCCATAGGCAATGACATAAATTTTTCATCTATGTTTCCTATGTACATGAATGGATACTCGACAAGTCCCGAAACTTCGTTTAACAGACCTTTGTCACTTTTAACTATTAATCCCATCGACGCAGATTGTTGAGATAGCTCATTTTCTATATAAGATTTTTTCTTTTCAAAATCTAGTATTACCTTATTTTCATTTAATTTATTCTCATAATCTTCAAAATCATTTACTGTTATTTTCTTGTTAGATAAAAATCTATGTCCATACGTAGTATTTCCGGAAAAAAGCCCCAAAGATTTTATGTAAATTTCAACAGGCTTGTCGTTATATATACATATAATCGATCTTATTGGTCTTATCCAATAAGAACTTAACGTTTTTTCATTTTCCAAATACCAATGCATTGATTTTTTCCAGGGCATACGGGTTATAAAATCTTCGATAATATCACCCAAAAGTGACGTTATCTCCTGACCAGGATTTTTAATATTAAGATAATAATACCCATCTCTTTCCTTTAGATCATCTTTTGTTTTGTTATTTGATCTCAAGAAGCCATTAAGTGCCTGCTCGCTTGCCTCAACCTTAGGTCCGCGTTTTATTTCAGAAATGGGTCGTGTTACCTCTGCAAGTCCCGTAACTCTAATAGATAACCTCCTTGGAGAAATGAAACTATTTACAGTTTCATAGTCAGCATTGTATTCGGATAAAATTCTTGCGAACAGCTCTTTAGCGTCCGCTATTGCCTTTTTGTGAAGCCTAGCAGGAATATCCTCAGTAAATAATTCTATTAATAATTCTTTATTCATTATCGTTCCTTTCTTCTTGTAATGATTTAAGCCATGCGGAGCAACAGGCTTTTGCTAATGCTCGAACACGCGCTATATATCCTGCACGTTCGGTTACTGATATAACTCCTCTTGCGTCGAGTAAATTAAAGCAGTGATTAGCTTTAACACATTGTTCATAAGCCGGCATCACTAAATTGTGAGCGAGTAATTTATTACATTCTTTTTCATAGTCATTAAAATGGCTAAGCAAAATGTTAACAGATGCCACGTCGAAGTTGTAACAAGAAAACTCACGCTCAAAACGCTTTAAAACGTCTCCATAAGTTAGTTTCCGTTCGTCTGTTCTTCCGTTCCAGTTTATGTCAAAATGAGTTTCAACGTTCTGAATAAATGTAGCTATACGTTCCAATCCATAAGTAATTTCAACTGGTGGTACAGAACATTGAATACCCCCTACTTGCTGAAAATATGTGTATTGAGTTATTTCCATCCCGTCACACCATATTTCCCAGCCAACACCTGCAGCTCCTAACGATGGATTTTCCCAATCGTCTTCAACAAATCTTATTTCATGTTCACTTAAATCAAACCCTATTGCTTCTAAACTTTTTAAATATAATTCCTGTGGATTTACAGGCGCGGGCTTTAATATTACTTGATACTGAAAATAATACTGTGTCCTATTAGGATTTTCTGCATAGCGTCCATCCTTAGGACGTCGACAAGGTTGAACAAATGCAACGTCCCAATAATCGTCGCCTAATGCTTTTAATGTTGTTACATAATGAGATGTGCCGGCTCCTACTTCAGTATCATAAGGTTGCATTATTACACAACCATAATTAGACCAGTATTTTTGCAATCCGAACATTATGTCTTGGAACGACTTTACTTGACGAGCTTCAACATCAATGCGTGAGTTGTTTTCAGCACTTCCTGGGTTATCTGAGAACATATTGTGAAAATTTAATGCGTTTTATTCACAAACTATTATTGCACAAACCAAAACTACCAAAAATAAAAGACTGGTGCACCCGATTGGATTCGAACCAACAACCTTTGCCTCCGGAGGGCAACGCTCTATCCAATTGAGCTACGGGTACACACAGGGATATTATAACACGAGCAATTAATAACTCTTAGCTATTATTACATCCTGAGCTGTCTCAGTTCCTGTTAAAATACACATTCCTAATGATCTACACTGTTCTTGCGGAATACATCTAATTGATACAGACAAGTCTTCAAGTTTGGCTAAACCATCTGGTAGCCCCGCCCATTTAGCCTTGACAAAACCGGAATTGTTTTTGAAGTATTCTACCATTTCATCAAATGTTTCAACATTAATAATCATGCTATTACATTTATCATTCAATTTTGTCGCTAAAACTTCGTCGTGTATGGAGATCAATTCATTAATTTTGTAGATAAATTCATCAAATAATAATGTTTCCTTTTCCAGCGAGTTAGCTCGTTTTGTAAAAAATACTGTATTATTTTCTTGTTCTCTTTGCCCTATTTCACATATAAACGGTACCCCTTTACGGATCCAGTTCCATTTTTTATTTTGTGGTGTATCATTTTTTACATCAATTAACACACGACATTTTGAATCTAACAGAGTTTTTAACTTTTCACAGTAACTCAATACCTCAGCTGATGATTGAACTCTAAGCACAGGAACTATAACAACGTGGTAAGGAGCAACTTCTGAAGGTAAGTTAAGCCCATCGTCATCGGCATGTGACATTATGAGCCCACCTATAAGCCTCGTTGATGCTCCCCATGATGTTGTATAGGCGTACTGCTGTTTGCCATCTTTATCTTGAAACTGTATATTTGTGGCTTTCGCGAAGTTCTGCCCTAAATAGTGGCTTGTTGCAGATTGTAGAGCTTTTCCGTCTTGCATCATTGCTTCAACTGTGTACGTTTCGATAGCTCCGGCAAATCTATCGTAATCTGGTTTTTTACCCGGAATTGTATACATCTTCAAGACATCTTTTATAAACCATTTATAGACTTCATGCATTCTTTTTGATTCATTTATAGCCTCTTCTTCAGTTGCGTGTGCTGTATGTCCTTCTTGCCATAAAAACTCAGACGTTCTCAAAAACAACCGTGTACGCATTTCCCACCGTACAACATTAGCCCACTGGTTAACCATTATTGGCAAGTCACGGTATGATTTAATCCAACGAGAATAGGCTTTACCTATAATCATTTCTGACGTTGGACGGACTGCTAGAGGAACTTCTAGTTTACCGGCAGGGACAAGTTTATCACCCACTTTTTCAAGTTTGTGATGTGTAACTATAGCCATTTCCTTAGCAAATCCAGCTACATGTTCAGCTTCCTTTTCAAACAAATCTACAGGTATAAAAAGAGGGAAGTAAGCATTTAAGTGCCCCAATTCTTTAAATTTATCATCCAAAATTCTTTGCATTCTTTCCCAAATAGAATAACCGTACGGTTTTATTACCATACAACCACGCACATCGGAGTTTTCAGCTAAGTCGGCTTTCAATATTACTTCTTGGTACCACTCTGAAAAATTCTCGTCTCTTTTTACAGTTAATGCAGACACAAAACTAATCTTAATAACTTGCTTGAGATAATAATAACACGTGCCATTAATAATGGCACGTGTTTGCGGTATAGAAAAAAGTCTAAGATAATGTTACTTTAAGTAGTTTGTTTTTAATTGATATATTTACTGTCAATTATTGTCGCGTGCTTTTAAAATTTGTTTGGCAATCAGCCTTGGTTCATATATCTTAGCGTCAGAATTGAAAATGCTAAGAATTCCATTATCGATGGCGTGAAAGTTTGGAATTTCGGATGTTATGGTATCGAGTAGTTTTATTAATGCGTCTTTATTAATTTCTGCGTTCCTACTTCTTGTAAAGACCTCATCAAGTATGTCGTATGCTATGAATTGTCCAAATAATAAAAGTACGACAGTGGGGTGCTGATCAAAGTGTTTTTCTAAAGCAGATTGATCGGCTTTAGATAGAACGAAATTTTGATTAGCTTCGTTACCCTCAAATTCTTTTAGATCAATAAAATATGAGCAACCAGGAGTATTGAACACTAGCGTGGTGTCTGCTGCTGTCTCGAACGGTAGTACATTGTTATTTTTTTTATTAAAATAAGGACAAGTGAATTTTTCTTTTAAGCTATTCCCATTAAATTTAGACTGTTGTTTAACGTAGTATTGAGACAAAAAATGACTATATGTCGGGTATTTATTGTCCTGCAGGTATTTTGAATCAAAAAAATGAAGACGTTTATCGTGCTCAAATCTAACATAATAACTTAGCCTCTTTCGCAATAAATTTTCGCATAATCCGTTACCATAATATTTTGTTCCCATGTTATTCCAACATATTGCTAGTACTTTCTCCATACTTCCAAAACCTCCATCAACGTACTTAAGGAAATCATTAATTAATAATTTAATGTCATTTTTGGAGTACATATAACTATCTGGAATTTGGTATAAATCCTGCCAATACTTGACAATTAACTTGCTGTTCCAATGCATTTTATTTAATTCAGGAGAGCCTTCCAAATTACTATATTCTGGATATTGAGTGTCGTGCTGTGTCTTATTTTTCCCTTTCATTGTCAGGTAATGGCATAACTCATGGAAAAAGTCAATTGTTTTTTCTATTTTATTATCAGTATTTTTTTCGTTCCATGTTGACTGTCGTTGTCTTTTCATCAAACATTGTTCTGTCAGAAACACAAAGTGTTAGCTCATTGTCATCGTCGTACAAAACTTTTAAATCTTTGAGCATATTCAATACATATTTAAAATCTTTTCGTTTATTAGAATTAATGAGATCCCATAATTTTGAAATTGTTTTATTGTCCATTTCAGACATTTCTGCTTGATTTAGGAATATAGAATATACAAGCATTCTGCCTTCAGGATATTTAAGCATCGTGCTGAAAAGTTCAACGAAGTAGTTTCTATTATCTCTCGCACAAGTCATCAATGGGTGTTTATTCCTACCTATATTTACAGATAATTTACTGTCAGCGTTGCCATTTTCGTCATTAAGCAGCCCAGTGAGCGCTACGTAAAAATTTACTTTGTCTTGTAGCTTTTTTTCGTCTTCACTTTCCCAATTTTCACATCCCGACCAAATGTACAAATCTCTACATGATGGTACGCACCCGTCCAAAGTAAATGTCGCAACATGGTTTCCTTCTTTACTAAATTTCACAGCTTTTTTTATTACATCAGTTGTTCTTCCTTCACTATCTTTTGTTTTAACAAATGTATAATCGACATTATATCCTCTGTTTTTCATAGCATCAATAATATACAGAAGAGACGCGTTAATTGTTGATTCTTGCATAACCGATGTTTTCCCATCTACTCGAGTTGATGCAGAATTGACAACATGCTTTGCCATTTTGCTATTTTTATTATAATTATTAATTTTATTGTCATTATTAATTTCATTAGTATTAATTTTATTAATATTGCTAACATTAACGTTTTCATTGATTTTTTTAACAACGCTTTCTGTCAGTACATCACCTTTTTTATTTTCAATATCGTTTTTATCTTCAATATCGTTAATTACGCCGAATTGAGTTAAATAACAATCCCAATCATGTTTTAAAAACCCTGTTACAATATTTATGTTCTCATCTGCGAAGTAATTAAC
>CACZTP010000001.1 GCA_902784055.1 uncultured Pseudomonadota bacterium | reverse complement strand
TTTATAGTATGTTAATTGTTTTAACGTATACATATTTTATATGTATGCATTTTTTAGTGAGGTAGATATGACCAAATTTACAACGGCTAAGAAATTAGCTGTATTAAAGCAAGGTATATTACAGTTAATAATGCCATATGTGTTATATCAACCGTTTATTACCGCAATAACATATATTGTTGTAACTAACGAAGTTACAGAAGTTGTTGAAGCATTGACTATAGGAGAAGTATTTGACTTTGCTGAAAGTAAAGGCGTAAAAGAAAGAAAAAACGTGAATGAATACAGAACCTTAATTACCTATGACAAAGACACAACAATAAAAAACAAAATGGTACCACTGACCTGTGAAGAATATAAGGTTAAAAAAGTCCTCGATTGTGTAAATAGGTTTGACAAATTTCCAGATGAAAAAAGTAAAAAAGTGCTAGCGGTGTTTCTCGACAGGATAGTACATGGCATTAAGCGTATAGATTATAAAAACGGTATAAATGAAATGCTTGCTTACGTAAGCGGGAACACTAAAGACATTAATATTTATAAAAAAGGATCAGAATATGTTTTAGGGTTTATTTTCCAAGAAATGCTCTACAACTCTGCTAATTGGCACATGTGCTGGTCTCTCGAACAAAATTACAATGACGCTGTTTGTTGTTTTATTGATTTTTTGAAACGAAATACAATCAATGCAGTATTTAAAAGGGATGTTTTTGATAAAAATATAAAAGAATACATCTTGTCTCTGTTTGCGGGTACTAAAGAGAAGCCTATAAGCGATTTAGAAACAGTCATTTATGAAGTAAGGCAATATGTCATACAAGAACACATAAATAAGTATGCTAGCGAAAAGCCAATATTACCTAATCAAGTAAAATCAACTCCTATTCGCACGCAAATATCAGACATAAAAAAAGGTTATCAAGAAATAAATATTGATGATAACTCTGATATATGGTGTAACTTAAGATCCCCTAAAAAAATACTTGAAGATGTTAATTGTTTACAAAAAAAACTAATAAATTTAAAAAGAGCTATATATCAATTCGAGGCTATATCAAAAACATGTAAAGATCTCGCCGACAATAGTTGCTATAATAGTATTTCTGAAAAACAATTCAACATCATCACTACAAAAGTAATATTTTGCGACGAGCAGGTATCTGAGTATTTAAATAAAATGATAGAATCAAACTATCCGAGTTCAATTCACAATTGTTTACATCCAGAACTGAGTTATACACTCAAAAGGCTTAACGACGTACTACTAATAAATAATTACTATTCGGGAAAAGACATAGAATACAACTATAGTAAGCATAACGGTATGCTAAACCCATTTGACTACGAAACTTTTTATAAAAACGTAGCTTCACTTGAAGCAGAAGAGTCAATTACTAACAGACCAGATGCGGTCAAATCTTTTCTTAGTAACCTTTACGGGATTGAATCTCTGAATATTGACGATAAAAATTATAAACGAGAGTATATACAAATATCTATATTACTTGAACTCGTTTCAAAACAACCAATCAATATTGAGGACAATTTTATTAGTCATATAACATCTGCTTGGGACGGCATCTTTAATTTTATTAATGAAATTGGGTTTTTCCCGAGATCTGAGGATAAAGAAGATTTGGGCGAACTAGAACGATATTTTATTTACAACTAAAAATTCCGGCAAAGTCTTTAAGTCAATTGTGAGGAAGTTCTTTAAAAGTTGAAATATGTATTAATCTGACCTTTCAGGAAAAATCTGTAGAGAGCCCAATCTATTTTAGATTTGTATAAATGTGTTTCAGATTTTAAATTCAAAAAGTATTTCCCTCTGATTTTAAATAACCAACATCTGTGTTTATAACAGTTTATAGAAAATAATAGCTTATCGTATACTATTTATTCAGTTTTTTATCGTCATTTACGGCAGAATTTCTATTTAGATCCATCGCATCTGAAATAATGCCCAATTTCGATATCGTATTTGTCAAATCGGTGGGCATGTATATTTTTGTAGCTTTGCCATCAGAAATACTTTTAATGGCGTCAAGAGCTTTTAGGTTTAAAACACTCTGTGACATATTAGCCTTATTAAGCATTTCTATACCTTCTGCTTCAGCTTGATATATTTTTCTTATACTTTCAGCTTTCCCTTCAGCTTCAGCAATCTGAGCACATTTTGTAGCTTCAGCTGACAGTATCTTTGCTTCTTTATCTGCTTCGGCTTCAAGAATTTTGGCTTGTTTGTCCCCTGTAGCTCGAGCGACAACAGCCTCTTTATGGGCTTGAGCCTCAAGTACAGTTTGACGCCGTTCGCGTTCAGCTCTCATTTGACTACTCATTACTTCCGTTAACTCTTTACTTAGTATTAGTTGTTTTATTTCAACACGAGTAACTTTTAATCCCCAAGGATCAGTTGCCTCATCAAGAATAACTTCGAGCTTACGATTAACGGCATCTCTAGATGTAAGCAACTGATCTAATTCCATTTCTCCGACAATGTTGCGTAAAGTTGTCGAAGTTAAATTCATTAGTCCATCAATTGGGTCTTCAACCCCATAACTAAAAAGCTCAGGATTGAAAACTTTGCAAAAGACAACAGAATCGATATTTACAGTTACATTATCATGTGTAATCATTGGCTGAGGCGGAAAATCTAGTACCTGTTCCTTCAATGAAACTTTGTTAGCTATACGATCTATAAACGGTACTCTTACATGAAATCCCGCTTGCCATGTTTTGTGGTACTTACCAAGACGTTCTATTACGTAAACCTTGGATTGCGAAACCATTAATACGCTGTTAGATACTAGAGCGATAATAAGCACCAATACAATAATAAAAAATTCATTAGTAAATAATGTAAAAACGCTCATTGTTTCAAAGATATATAACAACCCCTCATTACCAGATTAGCATAGTACCAAATAAGCTACTTTCTCGATGTTCCGTATCCTACCGCTTCTCGTTTCTCATCTTTTGTAAGGAACGAGGCTTCATTAATTTTTTTCCATTCAGCTTCACGACGCGTTACAAGTGCTGGAATTGAATCTAAATCATACGTTAACTGTAAATCTGTTTTATATATTTGCTTTATCCATACTGATAATTCGTTCGATATTATGTTAAGTAATGGTAGTATTGTTTCTTCCCAAAAATTGTACCTTGCCTCCTTGTAATTAGCAAATGTTGCAGATTCCATGCTTCCGACAAGTATAGGCGGAACGCCGAAAGCTAAGGCAATTTCCTTTGCCGACTGTTCCTTTCCTGAAATAAAATCTAAGTCCTTAGGAGACAGCCCCATCTCTTTCCATTCAAAGTCTCCTTCAAGGAGCATTACTTTGCCAGCATTTCTGCCACCTTCATAAAGAGTTTGTAAATCACGCTTGAGATCTTGTCGCAGTTGAGGCTCTAAAGTATGTTTATACATCAACGCACCTGATGGGCGTCCTCCATTTTGTAAAAACGATATGTTTTGTTTGGCTATAGCATTATGTTGTCTTATTGAATTCAAAGCTGTTTCAACTGGGCTCATTCCATACCAATCGTTAAGAGGATTAAATAGTTTTATATGTAGAACGTCTGACACGCCAGTATCTACATCAACAGGGAAAAACCTTACATGATTTTCTACTGTATATTCATATCCTGCAGGGACTGTATAACGCCCAGGAATTACAGTTACTCTATCGGGACGCAATAAATGTAACTCACTTGGCAAATCATCAACATCCTTTGTAGCCATGATATAACAATTGCCTGACAATAGTAGCTGTGAAACAGCTTCTTCAACAAAAGTTGTTTTTGACTGTCTAACATTTGGGCGCTCCATTAAAGATAGTATTGGATGCTTGTATAATACATCATCAATATTATTATTAATTTTTCTTAAAATCCAAGTTACTGAACCTATAGCTCTTGCGATAAGGTTTATACATCTGAACGCTATAATGTTCTGCTTATACCCATCATTAGATAAATTTTGGTAATCAACTGTTGTGCTAATTTTGACTGGTTTATATGACACTATTGATGTATTGTGTGATCGAGAATTTTCTGAATTGTAATGACGAAAAATATTTTTAAACATAATGCCTCCTCTTAAAAACTGTTAATACCAACTACAGAAATTTAATATAAATAATGTATATATATACGTTATTTATATTAAAAATTTCCGTATACATACAATCTGTTACTACAACACAGCTCCAGGGTTTTACCTAGTAGTAGCTTGTGCAACAAATGTATGCCTAAGTTCAGTTTGTATTTCATGTAATAAAAATTGCAAAAATAGCCCATTTTAATTTTCTTAGCCCATAAGCAAAATCTTAAATACAATCCATCGTACAATTGACGCACAACGTATAAAATGTTTTACACTTGTCATCAAACATGTCTGTTAACGCACTTTTATAAAAATTTTGCTATAATGTCAAAATTGTTGAGTGTAAGGTTGCTGGAGTGTTTGAAATAGTATCACCAATAATCGGGATACACCTTAACCCCCTTGTTATGTTGGTAATTGGCGTAATCGGTGGGCTTATTTCAGGTTTTCTGAGCACTGGGTGTGGATTAATAATAACCCCTCTTTTAATTGATTTGGGGTTACCTCCATGCGTTGCAATTCCAACGCAATTATGCCATGCGGTCGGAACTAACTTTACTAATTTCCTCGTCTATAAAAGAAAGTCTGACGTTGATTTTATTCTAGTGATGTATATATTGTTGGGCGGTTGTATAGGCACATTCTGCGAATGGCTTTTTTTAAAAAATGCAACTAATCCTCAAACAATTCTAAATAAGTTTTTATATATTTACGTAGCGATATTGGGAATTTTTGGTTTAATAACGCTGTATCAGAGTTTTTACACATTAAATCGTTCAAAAAACACTATAAAAAAATACAGCATAATGATGCGTAAATGGATGAAATACTTACCATGTCATAAAGTATTTGGGCGTTCACGCACCGAAATGAGTGTACTCGTTCCAATAGGTTTAGGTATTATAACTGGAATGCTCGTAGCGTCACTTGGTGGAGGTAGTAATCTATTTATGGCACCAATTCTTACATATCTAATTGGACGTATAAGTCCTGTAGTATACGGAACCGTATCAATGGCAAGTTTTGTAATTACAGTCCTTATTACGTTTGTATATGCATCTCAAAATTACTGTTGTGATATGATTGTAGTAATGATATTATTTGCTGGAGCTTCCTTTGGTTCCTGGTGCGGAGTAACGTTATCGTACAAAGTTCCTCGATACCGCATAAGCATTATTTCGGGAGTTGTAATGTTGTGTATGGCAGGAAAGCAGGTTTACAAAATATTTAACTGCCAACAAGGCTCAAGTTCTTTAAAAGTTTTAATGCCTGATATTATCGTATCTAATCCAAATAAATACACTTTGTTTTGCGTTTCTTTAATAATAATGGTTGCTTACTTTTATGAAAAAATTCTTGAGAATTTTAGTAAAACACGATGGTTTAGAAAACAGTAATAAATTACAAAACTGAAGAATAAATTAATTAAAAGTAATTTTATTCCTTTTTCATCATTCGCTGAATTGTTTTTCTTATTCTATTTATTATGCTAGTAGTCGATTCGGATGTGTTTGAATTTTTCTTTTCTTTATCGTCATCTTGCTTTGAGTTAGTATTTTTATAAATAGGAATATATAAAATGTTTTCTTTTGTATTATGCCGTCTACTAAGAGGTACAACGCGTAATTCAACGTATTGGCTTCCAATTGATTGAGCTTCCAAATTATAAAAACATAACGGATCTGTGACGCCAACACCATCAACAGTCAAAATTATATCTCCACGACGAATTCCTGACGATTCTGACACACCACCATCAACAATAGAACTAACAACAACACCACAATGTCCAAGCATTATTGCATCTTGTAGCTTTCCAAATTTTTCACCATCCATAGTTCTTGGAAATGTTGCTGTTACTTCTGTAAGTAACATTGATGGCCAATTATTGACAACACTTACTAATTGTTGCTTTTGCTTATCCGATAAAGGTTCGACTTTAAGCTCTAAATTGCGCTCCTCAGAAAACTTAATCAACCAAGGAACTGCGAGCTGCATTCCTTTTTTTATTATTGAGGATGGAATTGCCAACGACATGGGAGCATTAATATCTTTTTTATATATTGTTAAGCCAAGTAATGTTGAATCAAGAGTTATCAGCGCTCCACCATGAAGCTCCGGAATAACACCCTCTGGATACAATGGACTATAAATTACCAAGCGTCGCGATCCATTAAAAATATCGGATGAAATTCTAGGACAAAACAGTTGGTAATCAGTAAATAAATTTTTATTTATTCTTGGCTGTCGTTCAGTTAGAAAAAACTCTCCTCGGCATTTACCGTATGCAACTGCACCATTGAGTAAAAAATGTTTAACTTTCCCATCAGTTATTACCGAATCGTTTGCAATATTAAGGTAATCGAATTTTCTACTTGCATGTGCGGGATCAGGGACAATTTGCAAAAACGCTAAATTCAATTCAGGGATTGCTTTTATTACTTTTGCTTCAAAGTCATCTTTCGTTACTGATATTTCCCCATAGGTTTCTTCTGTTCTGTGATCACTATCAATTGAAACAATAAAACGATTTGCATGATTTACACAGTCATATGGAGTAACAATTACCCCATCACTTGATATTACAACTCCAGTAATAACTCCATATTTATAATCAAAATCACTTGTGCGAGGCTTAAGCCCTATATTATAAAAATAATCGTCATTTTTTGCTTTGTCACTTATTGAATATATAAGAACAACAGCCGACGAATTGTTTTCTATTATTGTTCTAAACTTTTCCAATTCGGGAACTCTAGTTAGATAATCCATTAAATATTGAAGTTTATCAACGGACATTATTGTAGCATTTAATGATGTGTTGAAAATAGCAATTGTTGATAGCGACCTTAGCGCTAGTTTACAAATTTGTATAACAGTCATTAGCTTCCTCTCTTAGGCAATATTGTTACAAGTCTTATAGATGCGGTTAATTCTTCCATTTGAAAATGAGGTCTTAGATATATTACCGCTTTATATGTTCCGGGCTGCCCAGGTACATCAAATACGTCTATACGCCCCTCTCGTAAAGGATATTGTGCTTTAACTGTGGCGGGGGCATCATCATTAAGTAATATATACCCAGATAGCCACGTATTTAAATATGCTTCAACGTTCTCTTTCGTCAGAAATGAACCGACTTTATCTCTCATTAAAACTTTTATGTAATGCGCAAAACGCGATGCTACAAGCATATAAGTCAATCTTGCGGACAATGCGGAATTTGCATTAGCACTATCTGTGTTGTACAGTTTTGGCTTTTGTGTAGTTTGCCCCCCGAAGAATACAGCGTAATCAGTTCCCTTGCAATAACATATACTCAAAAATCCTAAATCGCTTAGTTCTTTCTCTCTTCTGTCTGTTATTGCGACCTCTGTTGGACATTTTACAGCTCTATCCCCCTCAAGAGTTTTAAACATATACGCAGGAAGATTTTCAACAATTCCTCCTCCTTCAACGCCTCTTATCGCCGCAGTCCACCCATAATTTGAAAATGCGTTTGTAATTCTTTGCCCTAACACATAAGCAGGATTACCCCAACAAAATTTATCTGTATCGCCAACACCCACATTTTCACTAAAATTAAAACTAACCACTGGTAACGTTTTATCTCCGTAAGGTAACCTTAGTAATACACGCGGTAATAACAATGCTATATATCGAGAATCTTCCGAGTTTCTGAATGAATTCCATTTAATGTAATCAGGAGATTCAAAAAGTTTTGCCAAATCTCTTGGATAAGGCAAGTCTTCAAATTTATCCAAACTAAAAAATAGCGGAGACACAGCTGTAATAAATGGAGCATGTGCAGCTGCTGCAACACCAGATATTAGCTCTAGAAACCTCATATCCTGAGGATGGTTTGAAAAGTAAAAATCTCCTATTAAACATGAATAGGGAGAGCCTCCGAACGTGCCATATTCCTCTTCGTATATCTTTTTGAATAAACTACTTTGATCAAATTCGATAGCTTTTATTAAATCAGTTTGTAATTCTTCAAGTGATGCATTGAGCACCCGTACTCTAAGTTGTTTTCCCGTCTCAGTATTCATTACAAAGTAATATAATCCACGCCAACTACTTTCTAATTTCTGGAAATTAGGATCGTGCAAGATTTCATTAATTTGAGCGGTTAATAATTCATCAGTTTCGGCAATTCTCCTTATAAGAAAAGGAATAATACCAGTCTCTGGAATATCATCACTGATGTTTGTAAGTTCATTCACAAACTCAGATAGCATATCGATGGCATCATCTTCTTGTTCAGGAAAACGGATCATCTTCCTTTCATGGAGCAATATATCAAGTATACTTACTTCATCAGGTATTATTACAATCGAATCCTTCATCATTTTTCCCTACGATTGTTGTGTTCCCTCCGTTAATAACTCCAATGCATTGCTAGATAGCGCTTTTTTAAATTCTTCTTTTTTTTCTGCTTTTTCATCTGCCTTTCGTATTGCTCGTTCTTCAAGTTCTTTTCTTAACTTTTCTAAGTTATCTTTATTTTTCATAATTTGAGTTAATAGTGCTTCAAGTGCATCATTTCCGTCCATTTTTGTTATTAAATTTTTTAAATTAGTTCTTTTTTTGTATAAAGTGGCTAAGGCAGGTACTTGTAATGCTAAATTTTGTGGCTCAAAATCTTCTATTTTACTAAAATTCAACTCAATACTTGTCTCAGGTATCTCTTCCGATAAACAATTGTGAACACGAATAACCAAACGTGGACTTATAACTTTCATTATTTCTGAAAAATTATCACGATCTATTTCAACAAATTTTCTGTATTTAAGTTCTGGCAAGTCACTTGCGGGCATCCCGGACAAATCAGCAAGTACACCGACAACAAAGGGAAGTTCTCTTTTTTCAATTGCATTTCCTATCTCAACATCGTATGTTATATGAACTCTAGGACGCCGAATTCTATCTATTGTATGTTGTCTGCTCTCTGCCATTGCAGTTTCCGCATATAACCCCAACATATATAAATTAGAACATGTTTTAATAGAATTTTGTCAAATGTTTGGAATGCTAACAATACGTACCAGTATATTATTGTTTAAAAACGGGATTGAGGAACGTTCCGCACTATGTAATTCTAAAAATGAAAATAGACCTAACGCGGTATATATGATGATGAGACTGCTCAGAAGTATATTGTTTATACCGTTAATGTTGTCTGGATGCGACAAAGTTGCAGAAAATAAATTTTTATCAAAAAATGTTAATTCAGGGACAATAAAAGATCTTACGTCGCCAGTACTTCCAACACAGAGACCTAAAAAACTTTTTCAACCAACAAAAAGTATCAGACAAAAAATTTCCCCAAAATTAAGACAACCAGTATCTCTAACGCTAAATGAAACACTACCGGTGAAAGTAGCTCTCTATGAAGCAGCCAACAGGCTTAACATAAACATGCAAATTGATGCAGACATAAATTCAAAAATAATATTCAGAGCACATAAAAAACCATTTATTGAGATAATAGACGCAATATGTGACATCGCAAATCTTAGATACACAATACAATCAGGATTTATAAAAATAGTAAAAGATACACCATATGCTAAAAATTACGATGTACAATTCTTAAATTTATCACGTGATAGTGAAAATAAAATATCAATTGCAACTGAAGTTAATGGAGTAAAAACGAATGAAACAGAAAATCCTGACAGTAAAGTAACTGTTAAAGCACAAAGCGATTTCTGGACAGAATTAAGCGAAGGATTAAAAATAATACTCGAAGGAGATGGTTCAAATAAATATTCAATTAATAAACAATCGGGAATAATTACAGTTTATGCAAATTCAAAAACACAAAAGGACGTTGAAAACTACATCTCAGATGTTAAGGCGGTTAATGAAGGGCAGGTTCTTATAGAAGCCAAGATCATAGAAGTTGCACTTAAAAATGAATATAAACGAGGTATTAATTGGAATTTAATAACATCAGACAATACATTAAAATACAATCAAGTATTAGGAGATAACTCTGTATCCTTTGCGTTCAAAACTGAAAATATGGAATGTATTTTGAAAGCTATGGAAGAATTTGGTTCAATACGTACGTTATCAAATCCAAGAATTACGGCAATGAACAATCAAGCCGCAGTGCTCAAAATAGCTCAAAATCACGTGTACTTTAAACTGAACTACGACAAAACATATTCGGGAAATAATTCAAACCGTGAAGACATAAACGTATCAAGTGATATAAAAACAATACCTATAGGTCTCGTAATGTTCGTTCAACCCTCAATTGACATTAGAAATAGAACAATATCGTTATTTTTACGCCCAACTATAACAAAACTTGAAGATACTGTAAATGATCCGGCAGTTGATATAGCTATAAGATCTGCCCAAATACGAGGTTTTACACAATATGAACCGTCAAAGGTACCAATAACAAAAGTTCGCGAAATGGCATCTATCCTTAAATTAAATGACGGAGAAGTTGCTGTATTGGGCGGTTTTCTTGAAGTTATATCCACCAAAAAGAAATACGGATTGCCTCTTGTGCGAGATGTACCTGTTTTAGGAGACGCATCTGGTTCGACTGATATAAATGATCAAATGGTTGAATTGGTAATACTGGTCAAAGTAAGTATTGCGGATAGCCCAATTCCAGACATCGCAGACAACAGATTACAACGTTTTGTTGATGACCCTAGAGGTTTTTAATATTTGTCGGTTTCAATTGATACCGAATTAATGTTAAAACCTTCTAGTTTTTTATCCATTAACGTGACTACTTTATCTGTTACATCAAGACTAGAAACATTGTAAAAAACATTGAGCATACCTTCAGATCCTTTATTTAATATGAGTATTAGATTTAATCTAGTTGATATTTCACGCAAAACATTATTAAGAGTTTTATTAATTTTTTCAGAGAGTTTGTTGTCAAGTAATTTTATATCTAATGCTTTTTTATCATAACTTTCAGAAATCTGCTTCCATTTCGACTCAATACGGATGAGTTCTTGCTGTTTTTTCTTCAGAGAAATTCCCTTACTCGACCGGATTTTTTCGTACTCTTCTTTAGCCTTTTTTTCAGAATTTCTAACCTGAGTGAATACGTCACTAAGCATTTTTGATGTCTCGTCATGAACAGCAAAGCATTTCGCACGTTTTTTCAATAAAACTCCATCGAGAACTCCTATTGAATGTGCAGTTACTTTTTCTTGAAGATTTATATTTTTTATAGAAAGATAAATACAATAAGATAAAACTCCAAAGCCTAACAGGAGACCTACTAATACAAATCTTTTATAAAATCTCCTCTTCAGAAACATTTAAGCGGCTTGTAAAATAGTTTCAACTTTTAGTATTGCTTCCTCTTCAGATGTATTTTCAACTAAAGACATCTCTTTAGCTAATCTATCCATAGCTAAGTGGTAAATCTGACGTTCACTAAATGATTGCATCGCGTCCCCACCTATTTTATACAGTTCACGTAAGACCTGTGCTAAAGCTAACAAATCCCCAGAATTTATTTTTGCTTCATAATCTTGAGAACGTTTGCTCCACATTGATTTACTCTTTTTTACCTTTTGTGAAAGGACTTCCATTACTTCATCTAACTTTTTTTTATCAACAAGTTGTCGTAATCCAAGATTTTCACACTTATCAACAGGTAATTTTAAAGTTAAACCATTTTTAGCAAAAGTAACTACAAAAAAAGCAAAATCTGATCCATCTAAATTTATATGTTCAATTCTTTCGATTTTGCCAACACCATGAGCAGGATACACAACCCAAGAACCAACCTCAAATTTACTACTCATTTCAGTTTTTGTTAATAATCTGTTAATTCATGTATACCACATTTTGTGTTGAAACGTCAATAGATGCATCGACAAACTCTTAAAATTTACTGGTAGTCATCTATCGTGATAAAATAGGTATGTACGCAAGTACTATGGTAATAAACGGTTCGCAGAATAGTTTTCATGGACCGGGGGGCGGTACCCCGCACTTCCACCATTTTATGGGAGTGAAATAGGTTCGACATGGGAAAGTAAAGGTGAATTCGTTACTCGGCATTGTTCCACCGTTATCGGGCTAAAAATTTATAATTGCCAACCTTAATCGGAAAAGCAATGGACGTCGCAGAGTTTCTAACCTTAACAGGAAAGATGCTCAGAAAAAAGTTGCGTAATTGTTATTAATTCCTTCTTTAAGGATTAGTTAATATTACCAATGCCGTTATGTTAAAATGACGGTAACGTCGTGCGGTCTGGGGACGCCGAGCAACAGAAGTCCCCATAATCAGCAAGGGAGTTTTACATGGCTCAGCGAATAATTTACGAAAAGTTGTTGCGTGATGCATCAATATCTATAGTAAAAAAGGTTTTAAATCAGGTAGCACGTGAAGGCTTTTTCAAAAAACAACATTTGTATATTACTTTTTCAGTAAAACACCCTGGAGTGAAAATAGAACCTGACATTGAAGACGCATTAGATGATGATGAATTAACCATCGTTTTGCAATATGAGTATTGGGACTTGAAAGTTGACGACTATGGGTTTTCAGTATGTCTAGCCTTTGAAACAGCTGATGCTAATTTATACATACCTTATTCATCTCTGATTTCATTTAGCGATCCTTCAGAGGATTTTTGTTTAAACTTCATTCCAGATTTTTCAGATGTGCCTACACCACAACAGCCATGTTCAACACATGCAAAAATTATTTCACTTGATGCTTTTAGAAAAAAATAACTGCACTATAAGGCACAGTTATTTTCTTTATTAATTTTGTATTCTCACAAAAAAAACCTAATCAACACCGAAAAAGTTTTTTATATATTCACGAATACGTTCGAGACACGCGAAAAATCTTTGCAGACCATCTTCATCTTCTAATTTCATCAAATTATCCTTCATCTCAAACTCCATATCATTGATTTTTGTTTTATTAACATTGTCCAAATTACGAAATTGCTCAATATATTTCAATACTAACTTAATAGCGTCACGTATTTTGTCCGCATTCAACTCGCGGGTTTCGTCCTTATAAGAAATACAATGATTCCTTAACGAATTAAGCCTGAATAGTAAACAAAGAGCCAGACCATATCGGCTGGAGAATTCCTCGAAGTTTTTGTCAAGATCTGAATATCGTTTTTCGATATCGTTTTTGGAGGTACGACCTAAGGCATTGTATAAACTCGAATTCAAATTGTAACTAACGTACTTTTTAGCATATAAATCACTTAATAGCAAAAACTTTTGTTGCTCCTCACTTGTTAAATTTTCTTTCCCTGTAATTTTACAAATATCTTTTGGCGTTCTGTCCCAGATATCCATTTTTTTTCGATAAATTTCAAACCAATGTTCAGCATCTCGACATGTGTCAGAAATGGAATTAATATACCTTTGAAGTTCTTGTATATTTTTACATTCTTGTTCTAGCTTGTCAATGCCTGCTTTGCTTAATAAATCAGGAAAATGTTTGTCAGAAAATATGTAGTACCTGCTAGAAAGAAGTTCTTTTTCAAATTCCCCTCTACCAAATCTGCCGTTATCAGTAAAGGAGAACCGTTTATCGCGCTCCGATAATTCGATGTTCGGCTGAGTTTTAAAAATATCCGCTATTTTTGAAAACAATATATTATCGAAACTTTTACCAGGGAGAATGAGTTTATCATAATTTGAAGTTAAAAGCGTGGTTAAATAGGTCGATGCAAGTTCGCTATTTTCTAAGTTACCTTGAAGTGTCCTTACTTTTTGGGAAACTAGTTTGTTCGCATATTGTTGAAGTTCTTGGTCATTACTAATTTTCCTCAATAATAAATCTTTTAGTGCTTCCTTGGCAGAATAAAAATTTTGATAAATAGATAGGCAATTTGGCGTTGTTAGAATATTCAAGCACATATTGTAAACAAGAAACCCGTTTACGTACGACATTCCTGTGTTGAATGTTGCGTCACCTTTTTTGCAATTCCCGCTATTTAAATTTGTTATTGCATACAGCATTTTTTTTGCATCTGCACTACTACAATTTCCAAAATTGTTTATCGGTAATCCGATCTCCGTTGCATATAACATTGTCGCCAAGCAATTTTTGTCTAAGCATTTAAATTTATATGGTATCGTATCAAGAACCTCTATGATGCGAGGTAAATTCGTACAATTGGCTTGATAACCAAGCGTGTCTTTTGCATCATCAAAATTTATTCCTCTCGATTTTGCGTACTCGACTACTGAATTTTGGGTAAACTCAGTACAAAATAAAGGTTGCACTTTATATTCTGTACTATTATTTTCTGTTGCAGACAGCAAATTGATTGCAGATGAAACGACAAAACATGTTGTTGCCAACAACAACCTGCTTAATATTTTACAATTCATAAAAACTCCTTATATTAAAATTAAATTTAATACAGTTGAATAACTTAACAGCTAAAAGGGCTAACCGTATTCAACCGTATTCAACCGTATTCAACCGTATTCAACCGTATTCAACCGTATTCAACCGTATTCAACCTTAGTATATCATGAAAGTTAAGCTGGATGCAATAGTGTTAATTTTATTTGTTAAACTTTGACTTATAAAAAATAATGTAAAATTTTTAAAAAATTCGGAGCAAAAAAGATCAATGATAATTGAAAAAATTCTTGAAGTAGTCGGATCTGTTTGCAAAGTTTCAGAACGCAACGGATATTTGTATATAGAAACACCGACTATAATAGATACTTTAAGCAAATTATATAAAACTGGATTTAAATCGCTTACAGATTGCTTTGTGACAAAAGATAAGCAAATATATTTTCAAATTACAGATTTTTTAAAAAAACAGACATTGTTTATCACTGGTCAGTACGAAAAAGATACGTTAGATCCTTTTATAGTTAAGATATATCCTAACTATGTTGCTTATAAACTAGAGATAGAGCAATATCTTAATCTCCCATAAAATTTTTAAGACACTTTTAATCATTACAAAGCAGTGTATTATGTAAGCATGCTGATATTAATAAACGCGAAAAATGAAAGGTGTAGTTGTTGTTGAGTCTCCTGCTAAAGCAAAAACTTTATCAACGTTCTTAGGTAAGGATTATAAAGTTATTGCAAGTTATGGACATGTCCGTGATCTTGTATCAAAAAGAGGATCTGTAGATCCGAACAATCATTTTAAAATGCTGTGGGAAGAAAGTGCTCGAGGGAAGAAACAGATAAAAGAAATCGCTGAAAGTATAAAAAAATATGACAATTTATATTTAGCCACAGACCCCGATAGGGAAGGAGAAGCAATTTCATGGCATATACTGGAAATTTTAAATGATAAAAAATTATTAAAAAACAAACAGATACAAAGAGTTGTTTTCCATGAAATAACTAAAAGTGCAGTATCTGAGGCGTTTGCAAATCCTAGAGAATTAGACCAAAACCTTGTAAATGCTTATTTGGCTCGCCGTGTGTTGGATTATTTAGTTGGCTTCTCATTATCCCCTATTTTATGGCGTAAAATGCCGGGTGCAAAATCTGCCGGAAGGGTTCAATCGGTTGCGTTACGACTTATAGTTGAACGTGAGCTTGAAATAGAAGCGTTTAAACCTGAAGAATATTGGACTTTACATAATCTTTTTAATACTGATAAAGGAGATTTTTTAAGTACATTAATTAGCATTAACGGGAAGAAACTTGAAAAACTAGATATAAAAACGGAAGTCGAAGCCGAAAATATAAGATCTGATGTTGAAACAAAAAAGTATACAGTTGATAGTGTTGAGAAAAAATCAGTTAAACGTAATCCTTACGCTCCATTTACAACTTCTACACTTCAACAGGATGCATCGCGTAAACTTGGTTTTCCGGCTAAAAAGACAATGCAAATTGCTCAAAAATTATATGAAGGTATATCAATTGAGGGAACAATGACGGGGTTAATTACATACATGAGAACAGACAGTACTAATTTATCAAATGAAGCTCTGGATGCATCACGTAAATACATTAGCGAAACGTTTGATAAAAAATATTTGCCAAAAAATCCAAAAATTTATAAAACTAAGACAAAAAACGCACAAGAAGCGCATGAAGCTATAAGACCAACATCATGTTCCCGTATTCCTGAAAGCCTGAAAGATGCCTTAAACGAAGATGAACTTAAATTATATGAACTAATTTGGAAAAGAACTATCGCATCACAAATGGAAAGCGCTGTTTTAGATCAAGTAACTATAAATATTCAATCAACCGATAAAAAATATAAATTTAAAGTAACTGGTTCATCTATTTCTTTTGATGGATTTCTAAAAGTATATGGAGATGATGACAAAGAGCAAGAATTAAGATTACCAAATATTGATGAAAAAACTATATTGACGCTCAAGGACGCAACAAAAAACCAACATTTTACACAACCACCAGCAAAGTTTAATGAAGCGAGTCTTGTAAAAAAACTCGAAGAGTTAGGTATAGGACGTCCATCAACATATGCAACAATTATTAATGTAATACAAGAGCGTAAATACGCGGTAATTCAAAAACGTGCATTTGTGCCTGAAAATATAGGAGTGCTTGTCGTTTCATTCTTGAAGAATTTTTTTACAAAATATGTTGAATATAGTTTTACCGCAAACCTTGAAGAGGAACTTGATGATATATCTAACGGAAAAATTGATTGGGAAACTGTTCTTAATAATTTCTGGAAGGAATTTTACACGTCTATAAATTCTGCTCAAGAATTAACAGTAACGAAAGTAATAGATACATTAGAAAATAATCTACATGATTATATTTTTAAAAACTTTAGTGGTGAAAATTTATGTCCCGTATGCAATAAGGGCAAAATGCATTTGAAATTAAGTCGTATGGGAGCGTTTTTAGGCTGTTCAAATTATCCTGAATGTAAAGCTATGAAGTCGATAGAAGGAACTGACGCCCCAGCAATAGGAATTGAAAATACCGCTCAAAACATACTTGGACAGGATCCAAACAATGGTAATGACAATGTAATGTTGAAAAAAGGACCTTATGGATATTATTTTGAATGGGAAAACACAAAAGATCCAACAAAGAAGAAGCCTAAACGTTTAGCGGTTCCAAAATTTATTACAAATGTTGAAGACTTAAATATAAATGATGCTTTAACTCTTACTAATTTACCCAAAAATTTAGGTAAACATCCAAAACTTGGTAAAGATATAATTCTCTGTCTAGGTCGTTTTGGTCCATATGTTTCAGTTGGCGGCAAAACACTTAAACTTGAAAAAAGTTTAGACTTTTTGAGATTTGGTTTAGACGAAATTTATCAGAAATTTAAAAACGAATTGAGTTAAAGACAACAAAAAAGAACATAAATTTATACATATATTTATGTGTATAAATTTAGAAGTATAATTTAATTGCAAGGTATTGTCGTGAAGGATAAGTGTTATATGTTTAATAAAAGAGTATTTTTAGTTTTGTTATGTCTATCAGCGTTTTCTAACGTAATTCTTGAACGAAGCTGTGTGCATGCGACAGAATTACAAGATAAAAACGATCTTTTTTAATGTTAATATAAATATCTATCTATACAAAACTGTAAATTATAATGTTGATAAGTTTATAAAACTTGCACCAAATAAATATGGTAAAAACTATTGGGCTTATGAGGCTATCACAACCGGCAATGAATGGTCTTCGTCTATTGAAAATTTAAAAAAATTGTGCGTTTTAGCTATTAATTCATCTAAAAATGTAGGCAAAGATAAAGTATTTCCTATTCTGTACTCTCGGATTTCTGAATTACTAGAAAATCTTGTTATTGATAAATCATTAACAAATTGATGAACGATTAAAATCAAATGCTTGTAAAAAGGCGTTCGGATATATGAATACATTAATGATATATACCACATTGAGGGAGAAGTTTATACTTAAGTATGCTTCTACAGATTATCTCGATGCCCCTGGTACATTGTTCAACAAGGTCTAAAAAACTCTTGCGTTTTATGCAGATTATGTCCATGATGGAGACGAAGACGTTTGGTGCTATGAAGAAAAAATAAACCCTCGTTTATTGGAAATATTCGACGGAGATGAAAAAAAATTAAAGCAATGTCTATTTCACGATTGGAAGTGCTATTTGTATCAATTTTCCGTAATAGCGAATGGTTCTGAATGGTATATGGCTATTAATCCCGATACGGTATTATCCACTGTTATTAATTTAGGAATGTATAATGTACACGAAAGTGGTAGTCGATCGACAAAAGTTAATTGCGCAGAAATCTTAAAAGAAAGGCGACCAGTTTCAAATTTGGTTGAGAAATGGTTAGGTAATAGTTTAATACAAAAAGATTGTTTCAGTTTTGTTCATGATTGTATTAATTTCACTCTAATTGCTTTTTTTGGGCATGATTTTTCACATAATCTGCAATTTGCGCATTTTGTTTCATCCCATCTAAAGTGTTCACCATTCTGTATCGATGTGTCTAGAATTTGAATACATTTGTTAGGGCATATATACATGCAATTTTTACACTTTATACATTTGCTAGGGTCAACACGCAATCGATTAAAGGATCGTTTTTGAGAAAGTTCTAAAATGTTAGTCTTACTTAGAGTAACAGGTTGTCGAAATATACATTTTATACCTGTCCATAATTCTGAAATAAAATTAATTCCCATAAAGTTTATATCTAACCTTGTCTAAAAATCCTTGTAACACAAAACATGCAGCTATTTTATCAACATTCTTTTTGCGTTTTTTTATTGTAAAATCTGCCTCTGATAAAACCCTGTTCGCAACAACGCTGCTAAGCCTTTCGTCATGCATTATTATTTTTATAGCAAAGTTATTTTTGTTTAAAAAATCTTGTAATTTTTCAGTAAATTTTTCGACTATTTTAAGTTGTTTTCCATCCATTCCTCCATTAAGAGCTAGTGGCATACCTACAACAATTAACGATACCTTATAATCTTTTAATATATTTAAAATACCATTGCAGACATTTGCAGTATCTAGAACTGTGAGCGGTGTCGCAATAGACCAAATTTGATCTGAAATAGCCACCCCTGTGCGTTTATTACCATAATCAAGACATAAAACTCGTCCTTTGTTTGTTATTAATTCCCAGTTATTAATGTTTTCAAAAGTTACCACGTTCTTTCTACTTTATCTGTCACATTTTATTCATTGTTATTTTAACATGTACCGTACCTCTAACATGAAAAATAAACAATTAGCCTACAATAGGAAAATGTGTAAATATTTAGAATATGCTATAATTTCTCTTAGGATGTAATAGTATTGTAAAAGTTATGGAAGTAGTAAACAAAGTATTAAAACTATCAGGAGTGTTGGGAATTTTTGCTATGTGTTGTTTAGGATATTCTGTCAAGGATTTGATGAAACAACGGAATTCCCACATTTGTGTAAATGGGCTTGCCGATCGGGTTATTAAATCCGATGAGGCAAAATTGAATATAAGTTTTACCGTCGAGGGAAATAAGATGAGCGATTTAAAAACAACTCTCGCATCCACCTCGGGAAAGGTAATAGAGTTTCTTCATAAGTACGGATTTAATGACGATGAAGTTGCCGAGACGTCTGATGAGATTACAGACAGACTGGCAGATCGCTATGCTCGGTATGGGGGTGGAAACAATGTTGAAAAACCTGAGAACAGGTATGAATTAAAACGAACAATTACTGTCAAAACAAAACAGGTTGATGCTGTAAAAAGTTTAAATTCTCATTTGTCAGATTTGTATGAACAAGATATTTGTGCTACAGCATCGGCAAGTTACTCGTCAAGCGATTTCGCTAAGATACGACTTGATTTACTTGATGAGGCAACCGCAGATGCAAAAGTTAGGGCCAAAAAAATTGCTGAGGCTGCGGGCGTAAAAGTAAGAGGTTTGAGGAATATATCTACCGGTAAATTTACTGTTCTAAATGCGGACGAAAATCGTTTGGATGGTGATTATTGGTCTGATGGGGAGCGGTCCTATCTGAAACGTTACCGCATTGTTGTAAATGCAACGTTCGATCGGAACTAGTAATATAATAAATTTGTGGTTAATTTTGAGGTTGTTCTCATGAATTTTAAGATTATTAGTTGTTTCGGTTGCTGTGTTCTTGGGATGTGCTTGTCGGGGTGCGACGATCCATTATCTGGAGATCAGTATATTACGTCTGAGGCAAAACAAGTAAATCGGGTAAGTTATGGCACTATCCAATCAAAGCGTCTTGTAAAAATTAAGCGTCATGAAGGAGCTGGCGCTGGTGCTGGTCTTGGCATAGCTGGTGGAGCCCTTGGAGGTGCCTTAATAGGTAACGCTGTGTCTTCTGGAAATAAGGGACAGGTAATAGGGGGAGCTATCGGAGCGCTAGCTGGTGGATTAGCAGGTAATGCGATTCAAAACCGTAATGTTGATGGGTGTGAGTACACAATTGCACTCGACGAAGGTGGGACAGTTGCTATAACTCAAGGAAAAACACCCGAATTGTCAGTGGGACAGAGAGTAAAAGTTATATATAATAACTCAGGCGGTCGTGTTGTTCCAACTTCTGGAAATGAGTAAGTTTTTCTCAATAATGAGCAAGATTTCAAACCCGCTTCTCAGGCGGGTTTTTCTGTATACTACCAGTCTATAATCTGCAATTTTCAAAAACGTTAATTTTTCATAAAGAGTTAGAATTATATAAAAAGCACCATGGTTGTTGGCGATGCTTCGAACATTCAGCAATTTACTAATAGTTGCCAGTGCTATATTGTTTTTTAGTGGATGTTCAAGTCTTGAGCGTAAGGTTTTTGTAAGAAGAGTTGATTTTGAAGTCGATCCAAAAGCAAATAGAGGTAATCCGTTTGTTTGTCACATAGCTATTCCCTATTCATCGGATCTTGTTGTAAAACTGCATGGTATGGATGCGCAGACGTACTTTACACAACTATCTGAGTTGCGGAGATTATATAAAGATAAGTTGGAAATATTCTCGTATGACATAATCCCAGGTAAATCACGGCTGAAAGAAAAGATAGAACCACGATCAAGAACAAAAGCTTTTGGATCTTATATATTTGCCAAATACACGGTTAATGGTAAATTTGCCGAACGTCTAGGGTTAAACAAAAAAATACTTGTAAAATTCGAAGAATATAAAATGATAATATATGACGGAACGAGTAAGGAGCCACAATTTGACGATAAATGTGCTGGTGAATGTCCCAAAAAAGACTTACCAAAAACTGATAAGAAAGCAGAGCCTGAATGTGTCGAGTGCCCTCCAGGATACGATTACGTAGAAGAATGTGATGATGGGACAAAAAAGTATTTACCGGAGGAAAAGGTAAAAACGGATAAAGATGAATGTATTGAATGCCCTGCAGATGCTGAGTATGCAGAAGAATGTGACGATGGATCAATAAAGTACTTTCCGAAAGGTGATAATAAAACAGATTGTGTAGAATGCCCAGAAGGACATGAATATGCTAATGAATGTGATGACGGAACTATTGATTATGTTCCATATAACTCTTTATAAAAAATAATTAACGTTCGTTCCAGTAAAAAATTCCGATAAGGATAACATTAACAGTCATATAACAAATAAAAACTATTACACTTTGTATTGCGTGTCCGTTATATATACCCATACCAGCAATTACTGAAACAAGACCGACAAATAAAACAACTGCTGTAAAAGTATTTTTTATGAAAACTGCACTTAAGGCTAAAACAATAGAAATTATTTGGAAAACACTCACTTATATCAATCCAGCGTCAATAAGATGTTCTTTTCGTTCTGTCCATTTGTCTCTGACAATAACGAATAATTTTAACTCTATATTTTTATTAAAAATTTTTCGCATTTTGGATATAGTAGCAAGGCGAATTGCTCTTATTGTAGAACCTTTGTGTCCTAGAACTATCGCTTTTTGCGTATCTCTCATAACAACTATTGAGTGCATTACTTTTATTCTTTTATCGGTAACTGTTAACTTATCTGTCCTTATATAAATACTGTATGGCAACTCTTGATCTAAATATTCGAATATCGTTTCACGAGTAATTTCTGAAAGTCGCGATGATAAAGACTGATCGGTTTTGTCGTGATCCTCAAAATAAAGCCATGGGCTTTCAGGAACAACATCCGCAAGGTATTGCCTCAGGGGTTCAATTCCTGTTCCTTTAATTGCTGATATAAAGAATATTTCGTCAATAAAATGATACGTTCTTAATTTATCCGCAATAGTTAGTAGTTTTTTCTTATCTTTGAGTAAATCTACTTTATTGAGAGCAACTGCAAATGGTCTATTTAACTTTTTTTCATGTGACACAAAGTCAATATCTTTCTCCCAATTCTTTTTTGTACAGTCAATGAGTACTAATGTAACATCGGAATTTTTATACGCTCGTCGAAAGTTTGATAATAAAACTCGTTCAAGCGCTGTCTTTGACGGGCAAAATCCGGGTGTATCAACAAATATCAGTTGGGATTGACCATATTCTACTATTCCGCGTATTTCTTGCCTTGTAGTTTGTATCTTTGGTGAAACTATAGAAACCTTTTCGCCTATAAGGTAATTAAGGAGCGTAGATTTTCCCGCATTTGTATTACCAATAATTGATACAAAACCACATTTTTTAGTCATCGTCTCTATATTCCCGCTCGTTTTTTTCATGTTGTTCTTGTGCCGATATACAAAGAGTAGCAATAGGTCTTGCTTCAAGCCTTTTTACTCCTATGGGCTCGCCCGTTTCCTCACAATATCCATATGTTCCGTCATCAATTCTAGCTAATGCCTTATCTATCTTGTGTATTAGTTTTCTAACTCTATCTTTACTTCTAAGCTCTAGCATTTGATTACTCATATTACTTGCTGTATCTAAGTCGTCGGCTTCTACAACTTTTTCTCCTTTTAATTTGCTTTGTGTACTATTTGTTTCATTTAAAAGTTCGCTTCTCCATTTTAAAAGTCTTGATCTAAAATAATCTAACTGCGCATCCGTTAGATAGTGGTCTACTTTCATCTTCGCTGAATATACACACATTAATTTTAATTACGTTTGCATTATAACACTACCCGTAAAATCCAATGTAAGATAATTTCAAAATAACAAAAGAAGCATCAACAAAGTGACGCTTCCCTCAAGAACTCTATGATCTTCGTAAAATATTGTTATATATTTAAATTAATACCAAGTCCAAATTTCATTCCTGTTAGCTTCAATTCTCCAATACTAGTGTTACTGTTTTGAAGAATATGTCTCCTATCATATCCAAATTTCAGGAATATCGAGGCACAGTCGTTTAAGTGATATGTCAGCTTTACATAAGGACTAACCCCCCACTTAGACACAGACAATTTATTATTACCCAGCCCTTTTTCAATAACATCTTTGTTAAAATTGTACGTACTTGCGCCAAGTTCTGATAGTCTATCTGCAACGACATCATTCTCCGCTATAAACAACTTGTTTATATCGTTTGTATTTATTTCGTATCTAGCATTAGTAATATCGACTCCAACTCCAGCAGAGAAATTTTGGAGAATTCGATACGCCAGTCCAAGTGTAAAACCAAAGCTCGGCTTCATCTTAACATCAATCTGGTATTTAAGATTTGTTGATGTCTCATTATCCTTGTTCTCATCTGACGTGTTCGCATCGTTCGAACTGCTACTATCATTACTACTCGAATCAGAATCCGTTATTTCAAGTGTTTTTTTTGCGAAAACAAAACTAGCTGTTAGCCCCCCGAACAGATCAAAATCCCCTATGGATTGGCGACAACCGAGTGTTACGTCTGCTCCAAACGAAAACTTTTTGGCATCTGAATACGCTAAATCCGAGTTTCCTTCCTCTGCGGCAAGCCCCTTCTTCTTTGCATAAGATATTAAACTCGATTTAAATTTGTCAAAATCACTAAGACTCTCATCAATTGCTGCTTTTATATTTGAATCTACGTTAACTCCAAACGTGCGTGCATTCGTTAAAAAAAAGTTACCATTCATTTCGGTCTTGGTATCTTCAGATACATACAACGCATTCTGAACAACGCCGTGTCCACTTAAATTCAAGAAGTTCAAAGCTTTTAAGGTTGGTAAACCCGCTGCTTCTAAGGATTTATCATCAAGACCGATCGCAATTGACGCACGCAAAGTGCCGTCAGCAACGACTTCATCAGCGGAGTAAGTATGAGTTTTCCATGCAGCTTTTGCATTTAATCTTATAAAATCCTCGTTCTCGTTCCCATCATTATCAGTCGCATAATAAAAATTATTGACGTTTTGTAGATTGGACCTATCAATTTGATCAAGATCAATCCTTTCCCCAGTAGCCGCCTCTTCGCCGCAGTTACCATCAAACACATCCATAGGTCTTTCAGTCATTCTATATGCAACAAACTTGGCGTCAGGGGCAGCATTTGCTGGGTTATTTAATGCTCCGTCGTTCCTAGTGACAACACCAGCTTGAATAAGACTATCTCCCTCTGCACCGGGATCATCAAGTTTTTTCGCGAAACCATCAGCGTCCACTCTTATCATTCTATCTTTTCTAACAACAAACATGCCAGGACCAATAGATTTATATTGACGGGCTTGTCTAACTGTTTTCATTTTGAATGTATCTATTGAGTAACCCGGGGAGTTATCAATGTTATCAGCCGTATCACCGTTGAATTCTATATCTGTTGTAGTCTTGTATGCATTCTGAATTAAAGCGGCCGCATCATTTTCGGCGTTAAGATTGGCTTGTAAGTGTTGAATTTTATTAACATCCTCAGCTATCTTTTTCTGTGTAGCTTCATTCTGTTTTAACCAAGTTTGAAATCTTTTATATTTATCGAGCAAATCAGAATTCTTCTTAAAAGACCCTTTTGCTCTCTGACCAAAAACGCTCGCCTCTATAAAAAAGCCAGATCTTGACTTAGCTCCGACGTCTGGGCTTGCAAACATAGGCATCGCGATCATCGATGTTAACAATACCTTGAACATTTTGTTCATAACAAAAACCTTTAAAATTAATCAAACAAACTGGACTCAGTATAGCAAAAGTTAAACCTATTTCTACAAAATAGTCATATCTGCTAATAACTAGTGGGCAAAAAGTGCATTCTTGCAACAATTTTTTACCATAAATTAATACAAACATCACATACACGATTCAAGTATCAAGGAAACAGGCTTGAACAGAAATAAGTAGACTATATTAATGTTTAAAAATATCGTATTCTTGGCTAACAATTAAATCAAAATAAATTCTTGTAGATAGAAAATCAAAACATTTTTGTGCGACTTCAGTTCTATTTTCTCTGATAAGTAATATATCAAGCTTTTCTTTTAATTTATGGAGATAAACAACATCTTCTCCTGCATATTTTAATTGTTCTTCTGTCAAGTTCAGATTGCCCCAATCTGTACATGTCTCAGTCTTTGCAAGTTCAATATTAAGTAGCGATTTACATAATTCTTTAAGAGAATGTTTATCTGTGTAAGTTCTTACAAGTCTCGATGCAATTTTAGTACAATATATGTTTTCAGTCATTACGCCAAGGTATTTATATAACATCATTACATCAAATCTTGCAAAGTGAAAAATCTTTATTACGTTTTTATTTGTCAACAATTTACAAATATTGTAAGATTTACAAAAACAATCGAACTGTACTAAATAGCTGATATTATCACCCTTACAGAATTGAGCAAGACATAGACGGTCACGATATGGACACAACCCCATTGCCTCGGTATCAATTGCAACTGACTGAATATTATTTAGAAACTCTTCAGGCAAGTCATTTTTAAAAAGTTTAATATCCATATTTTTTTACCCCCTACTCAACCGGTATTACTATAGATTTTGGAAATTGTGTTAATACATCATCAATAACGCTTTTATTCAAGTTTGTATTATTAATAATAGCTCTTATATCTGGGAAATCAGCAGCGTGAGCAAGCATTATAACAACGGCACCAAGTACACAATCAGGATAAGTCGCACTATTTATATTTTCAGATTGTTTTAGCAGTATTTGCCATAAATAGAGCAACCTTGTTAAAACACCTTTGTCGTTTTTACTAACGGTTTCGATTATTTGTGAATATAATTCTTTTTGCAGTTGTTTATAAACACTAACAGCGTCCGCTCCTTCTGATAGCATTCCTTTCACACAGATAGAAGCATCATAAACTTTTCCATCAGTTATTAATTTTAATAAGTTCTTTATATCACGAGGATTGGCGCTGCCAACTATAGATGTGACAACTTCAGCTGTTACATTACGTGATAACAATACAGCCTGTTTTAGTAGCGATAAAGCGTCACGAACAGAACCGCCAGCTTCATCTGCTATTAATTCTGATGCATCTTGTGACAGCATAAAAACATCTTTTTCTGCTATAGACATAAGATGTTTGCTTAATACAGATAAAGGCAATGGGCGTAAATTATATGCGAGACATCGAGACATTACGGTATCCGGAACTTTATTAACTTCAGTAGTAGCAAAAATAAACTTAACATGAGTTGGAGGCTCTTCAAGTGTCTTTAATAATGCATTAAAAGCACTTTTAGACAACATATGAATTTCATCTATTATAAATACTTTATTACGACCTATTACAGGAGTATACTGGCAAGCGCTTATTATTTCTCTTACGTCATCAACGCCAGTTCTACTCGCTGCATCTAATTCTAAAACATCCAAATGAGATCCAGTTTTAAATATCTTGCACGATCTGCAGGTACCGCACGCCTCTCCGTTAACTGGATTTGTGCAAGCGAATGAGCAAGCAAGGATGCGAGCAAGTGTTGTTTTCCCCACTCCCCTTATTCCATAAAAAAGAAATGCTGGAGGAATATTATCCTGCGCTAGGCCTTTAGCTAACGCGTTTACTATAAGATCTTGCCCTACGACCTGACTTAAAGATGAGGGTCTTAAAGATAAATTTTCAAACCGTGCCACTTACATACCAATGCTATACCAATATTTTAAGTATATAATGATGTTGTTCCACTATGCTGAAGCGTAACTTTTAAGAATTCTCGGATCTGGATTATAGAATGAGCGAATATCATTTATTCCGTACTTAAGCATAACAAGACGTTCTAATCCAAAACCGTAAGCAAATCCATATACCTTTTCATCTATACCGCAGTTTTTAAATACATTTGGATGAACAAGTCCAGATCCGCCCAACTCAAGCCAACAATTGCCATCAGATACTAATTCAACTTTTCCGTTAACTTTCCTATAACAACAATCGACTTCCATGCTTGGCTCAGTGAATGGAAAAAAACTCGGTCTGAAACGCAATAAGACGTTATCTGTTTCAAATACAAACGATACTATTTGTTGCAATGCTTCTTTCAAATGACCAACGTTTATCGGTTTTCTATCGACAACCAAGCACTCGATTTGATGGAACATAGGCGAATGGGTAGCATCAAGTTTGTCGTTTCTATATGTTTTTCCTATTGAAATCATTCGTAAAGGCACGCCATATTCTTGCAACGCTCTTATTTGGACGCATGACGTTTGCGTTCTTAAAAGTGTTTCAGGAAAATTTTCTATATAAAAGGTATCTTGCGACTGCCTAGCGGGGTGATATTTCGGAATATTTAAAGCATCAAAATTAAAAAACTCCGTTTCAATCTCAGGACCATCAAGAATTAAATACCCTTTGCTTTTATATTCCTTTTTTATACGTCGCGTTTCACGCGTCAGAATGTGCAAATTGCCAAAATCTTTTTGTACTGGCAACGTTATATCTACAGTCTCATCTGATAATTTTCGATCAATTTCTTTTTGTTTTATACAGTTTTTGCGTTCTCTAATTGCTTTTTCAGCGATTGATTTTATTTCGTTAAGTCTTATCCCGGTTGCTTTTTTTTCTTCATCAGATAGTTTTGCAAGATTTTTGAACTCTCTTGTTAATATTCCAGATTTCCCTAAAAACTTTGAACATTCGATGTCTAATTCATTATTTGTCTCAATTTTGTTCAAAATTTTTAAAAAATCTTGTAATTGCTCATTTAATAGCATATGACACATACCTAATACCGTATATACACATCAGAAATTATAACATTATATTTGACAAAGTCCTGGGGGGGGGGTATAGTATGTGTAGATAGCTTAGAAGGTGTTAAAAATTTATGAATAAAACACTACTTTTATCGTTGGCATTGTTTGGAATTGTTATTTCAACGGATATCGAGCTACACGCGAGTGATGGACGAGTTGTAAGTACAGACGAAGTTAGTAACTTACAAAGTTCCACGTTTGAACGGAATATTGTAAACGTTGTTGAAGAAAGATTTCAGCAAACAATATCACACATAAACGATCGTCTAAAAAAAGAGCAAGGAAAACTTTTTTGGGCGACCAAAGACGAATGGAGTTCATCAATTAATGCCCTAAAAGAATTAATAGTCATTGCAAAAGATATAAACTCAACTACCGATGAAGAACGTAATACGAAGTATGATAAAACGGCAAATTTGTTTATAAACAATATTTGGCAAAATCTTCGTGAAAATTCAGAAAATGCATTAAAAAATGTTGGCAATGCTATAACCACATGGATGTGTTACTTGGGTTTATATAAGCGTTTTCATGATGAAAATTATCAAAAAAACAGTAGTCATACAGATCTTACAGAAAAATTGTTTCAATCTGTAATTTCCGATATAAAAGAAAAAATGTCTGAATATAGTCTTTCTGTTTATGGAAATAACGATGTTAATGCATGGCAATTATCGTGTGAAAAATTTTCTGGAGAAGAGGCTTTTACCAATTGTTTAAAAAACGACTGGTATTGTTACCTTACACAGCTCAATGTAATATCTTTTGGATATGATGAGTCTGTAACAGCAGAAGTTGACCGATACGAAGATTGGGTCAATGACCTATTAAGAAAATGTGCAGAAAGGATTATCTGTAAAGATATAGATTATCTTTATGCCACAAATACATCATTGGAACATGGTCCTCAAACCATACAACAGTTAAAAGAGACTAAAGATCCGTTTAAAAAAGGACAGCTTTTGTTTGCAAATGGATATACAGCTTCTTCTAACAGTTGCGCTCTTATACTCAAGAAGTTCGGGGAATGTGATAGTGATTTTAAGCAATTTTTTTTAAAATTTAATTCCGTACAAGCAAAAAAATCATTACGCATTTTTACAAAAGATGTTTACAATTTCGAATATCTTAGGCTTGTGCTACAGTATCTTGAGTTTTGTACGCAGACAGAAAAGTTAACGAGAGCATCTTTTAACACAGTTCTTGATCAATATATGTCCAAAATTAGCGCGACAAAACTTGTTAATCCCCAAGATTTTGATATTTATTCTTTAAATGCGTTATTAGAAAAATGTTTCGAATTAAATGAAGACATAGTTAAAGGCGATGTTGTTTTTGAAACTATTGATCTGTTAGTAAAACTAATTGATTTATCTGGTAAATACAAAATAAACATGCCGTTTGACGTTGCCATAAAATTTGCTCCAGTGCTTCAGAGATGTTCTGTAGATCCAGAAAATTTTTTAAAGAAGATATCGCCAGAAAAGTGGAACGCCTCCGAAGGTGTTATCGGCTCTGAAACGGATCTTGGAATACAAGCACTACTTGTTGAGCTTTTATACAATAGAACCTTTAATGACAATGAAAAAAATTTATTACATGTGAAGTACAGAGGTTGGTTTAATGCGGTGGAACTTTGTTGCGAAGATAAATTTACGTCTTTTGTTAAATTTGCAATTGATTGTCAAAAGTTCGGGATCGATTTCTTAAAAGCCTTACCAATTCTCGGATCAACTTATCATAGTATAAAATTTGGTTTATCATCATCATGGGGGTGGGAACGGAACATTCCGAAGTCGGATTTTATAAGATTCGCAAGGCGTTGTACTTTATATGCAGTAAGTCCAACAAAGGTTAATAAATTGTTTGCGGATTTTTCAATTGAAAATAAAACCTGGCTAGATTCATGTCTGAAAAAGTGTAAAATTTGGGTTCCGTATTGGTGGGATAATATATACCCAGATCGGCCAAAGGGTTATTTCGATGCTCAAAAATTCTATCCTAAGAAGATTGTTGAACCAGGAATGAAAATTAAAGAACAATACAAACTTAATAATTCTAGCAAATGATTTTAATAAACACAGCCTATTAAAACTAGGCAGTGTTTATTTTTTTTGTAACGTTAACTAGTGAGATTGAGATCGGCGACGCTTTACAGGTTGCTCTATAGTTAGTTGTTCAGTCTCTAACTTGTTATTAGTCTCGGATTCTTGTATATCGACATAATGAGGTAGTTCCTGTGATTTTACAAAATCAACAACACGATCTATTTCAGTGTCCTGGACAAATGGGGCATGTACACGTAAAAGCCTACCAACTCCAGACATATACAACATATCACCTTGCCCAAGAAGCTGTTCTGCCCCCTGCTCACCGAGGATAGTCCTACTGTCTATTTTTGATGAAACTTGAAAACTTATTCTTGTCGGAAAGTTCGCTTTAATAGTTCCAGTAATAACATCAACTGATGGTCTCTGTGTTGCCATTATTAGATGAATACCCGCTGCCCGAGCCATTTGAGCAAGACGTTGTATAGCAGTTTCAACTTCCTTGCCCGCAACAAGCATAAGATCTGCCATTTCATCGACGAAAATTACAATGTAAGGCATAGGCTCAAAATCAAGCTTTTGTACTTCGAAAGTTGGTCGTCCTGTTTGTGAATCAAATCCTATTTGCACCTTCTTCGTAAGTAAGTCTGGGTTTTTAATTGCATCTTTTAGTTTTTTATTAAATCCGTCAATGTTTCTAACGCCGAGCTTAGCCATGTTCCTATATCTTTGTTCCATTTCAGTTACAGCCCATTTTAGTGCAGATACAGCTTTTTTAGGCTCTGTTACTACGGGTATCAAAAGATGAGGGATATTATCGTAAACAGATAATTCAAGCATTTTGGGATCTATCATTATTAATTTGCATTCATTAGGTTTAAATTTAAATAGTATTGAAAGTATCATATCATTTATTGATACAGACTTTCCCGATCCTGTTGTTCCGGCTATAAGAAGGTGGGGCATTCTAGTTAAATCAGCAAATACAGGATTGCCATTTGTATCTTGTCCTAATGCTAGCTGTATTCCATTTATTTTTGATTTAAATTCATCGCATGAAAATAGTTGGTATAAATGTACAGTGTGCCTTTCTTTGTTAGGTATTTCTATGCCTAAGACGTTCCTCCCCGGAATTGTTGATATTCTAGCTGAAATAGCACTCATAGAACGGGCAATATCTTCACTGAGCGAAATTATACGTGATGTTTTAATTCCAGGAGCTGGCTTAAATTCAAACACTGTAATTATGGGACCAGGTTTAACTTTTAGTATTTCCCCCTTAATACCGAATTCGTCCATTGCTTTTAAAAGCTCTCCTGATAATTCTTTAAACAATTCTGGCTTGTCGTAATTTTGTTTTATATCACATTTATCAAGTAAATCAATCGAAGGTAGTAAATATTTATATTGTTTTTGTTTAATAGAGATGTCATTATATGAAACGTTTCTAGTAAGATATTCCTCATGTTGTGAATAGTCAATATTTTCATCAAAAGGTTGTTTGTTATAACTATCACATTCATAATCTGCATCATTAGTTTGAACATTTGTGGTGTTTAAAATTTCATGTTGAGTATCTTCGGTAGTTTCGTTATGTATATTGTTTGATTTTTTCATATTGTAAACTGTTAGTAATTTTTTACGTTTTTGTTTAAAATTTTTTAATCTTTTGCGGTTTGTATATTTTGAGTTGAATAATTTTTGCAATTCGATAAACAATGTTTTTAAATAAACACTCATTTTTTTTATATATGTATAAAATTTGAACAAATTTGTTTTTTTATTGTTTATTTCTTTTAAAGACTTGAATATTCGAGCGTAACTGAAACAACATACGTATTGTAATGCCCATAAAACTGTTATAAATATTAAAATTATTTGCCACTTATATACTTGTGTTTGTTTTAATAAATCAATAAATATTAATTTTGAAAAAAAATAACCAACATTTCCACCGGCATAACAATCAAATTTACTTGATGATAGTACGTTTTTAAATACTGGATATGTTGACATAACATTGTACATTGTTGGAATAAGTATAAGCAATAAAAAAAACCATAGTCTTTGATATTTAAATTTTGCTCGTTCCCAGTAGAAAAAAGATGTTCCTCGTGCAACTGAAATGACAACAAGTAGATATGAAAACAATCCGAAAAATTGTATTGTTATATTCGAACAAAAGGCTAATATTATTTTAAATAAAGTAGCATTTATATCAGCATTGGTCGATGCAACAAAAGGTGCAGGAATGTTTGCGTCATAAAAAATTAGGCTACATAGAATGAACAAAGATATTGTTATATACAATACTCCGCCTGTAATATTCCGTTGCACGCTGTATTTTCCGAAAAACTGTTACGTTGTTAGTTTACGTCATATGACGCTATGACAGACGTATCAAGTGGAGCAAGATTTGTTTCGATCTGTTCTGTTAATGCTAAATCGTCATATAAAAATAAATCCGATATAAAAGATTTAAATATTGGCATTGCAACAACAGAACCGTACATTTTATTCCCTAAAGTCTTTGGTTTTGGGTAGCCAACAAAGACACACACAATTAATGTTTTCCCATGTTTTGTAACCGCTCCTATGAACCAGGCATCTTTCCAATCATTTGTGCTTCCTGTTTTTCCTATTACTTCAATACCAAACTGTTCTTCAAGAGATGCTAAACGCGACGCTGTGCCTGATGTTACAACATCATGCAATATTCTACGCATTGTATCAGCTGTTTCGGATGATACAATTTGTTTTAATGTTATTTTCGTCAAATCGGCTGTTAAATTTTCGCTAACGTAATGTTTATTAAACTGAGATATGTTTTTTATAAATCTCGGTCTCACCATTTTGCCTTTATTAACAAATATTGAAAATGCTGATAACAGTTTTATTGGAGATGTATCAATTGCTCCTAAAACGGCGGATATTGGAAAACGTTTTTCTGTTAACTCCAAGTTGATAAACATACTATTAATTTTACGCATTCCAATTATTTGAGCAAGACGAACAGTAGCTACATTCTTTGACTGTATTAAAGCATCACGTAGTTCAATTTCTACTAAATATTTATTGTTATAGTTCTTAGGAGAATAAATACGCCCATCTGGAAATTTTATATGTATAGGTTCGTCAGAAATGATATCATGTTCGCTAGCTCCTGCCTCAAGAGCTAGCGCATAAACAAAAGGTTTAATTGCTGAGCCTGGCTGACGTAATGATTGGGTTATACAATTAAACGATGAGATATCAAAGCTATATCCCCCTGACATAGCTAGAATATTCCCAGTACTTGCATCCATTACTACAATTCCACCAGTTACTTCAGGTTGTACATACAATTCATAATAGTCATTTACTTTGCGAACCAATATTATATTGCCTTTATGTATACTTGCCTCAGTATAAAAATTTTTACTTAATTGTACATTGATAATGTTGTTGTCTTTATCGATTGCAGTAATATTATCTTTATTTATTTCTAACGCTTTACATGGGATAATTTCGTTTATCGTACTAGGTAGTTTTTCTTGTATTTTTGCTAGATCTGTATCGGTAAAATGCAGTTGTTTCCATTTGTATCGTTTTGTATATTCAATAAGTCCATCTTCAAGGGCTTTTACTGCAATGTATTGTACTGTTGCATCCATTGTTGTAGTTATACTAAACCCACTTTTAAAAAATGCTTCTTTGGAAATCCTTTGAGAAATTATTCTAAATACTTCGTCAGTGTAATATTGATATTTGTTTTTATGAGTTCTGTTATTTATCTTTATAGGTGTCTTTATCGCCTCCTTTAATTGTTGTTCGGTTATATATCCCATATCATACAATTGGTATAAGATTGAATTTTTCTTTATCTGTAATTTTTTTGAATCTAAATGGTGTATATATATATTCGGAATACTTGGTAATGATGCTATAAGAGCGACCTCTGCAGGGGTTGCCTCCTTAATATTTTTATTGAAATAATATTCGCATGCTGACGCAACTCCGTAGCACCCTTTCCCTAAATATAATTGATTTAAGTATATTTCAAATATTTTATTCTTTGAAAGACTGCTTTCTATTCTAAATGCCATAATCGCTTCACGAATTTTGCGACGCATACTGCGTTCTGTTCCGACCAGTAAGTTTTTCGCTACCTGTTGAGTTATAGTCGAGCCTCCAGTTGGTTTTTTATTCCAAACTTTTCGAGCTGTGTTTTCTATAACAGCTCTCATGAAGCCTTGTAAGCTAACCCCACCATGTTCGTAAAAATCTCTATCTTCAGCTATTAAAAATGCCCCCTTTACTAATATTGGAATTTCATCGAAAGACAATACCGTCCTCCGTTCTTGCGAATATTCTTCAATTAAATTTCCATCGTTGTCATATATTCGAGACGTTGTTATTGGTGTGTATTCAAGTAATGTTAACTCACTCGGAAGGTCTTTCCCGTAATAATAAAAAATACTGAATACTGTAGTTGTGCATATGAATGCTATACTAAAGGAGTAATATATGACATTAAATATTTGTTTCCCAAACACGAAAATGTAGCCCTTAAGAAGGGGAAATACTTCTTTAAGGTATTTTACGATATTAAATTTATTTAGATTCTTCCCATTAAAATAATTAGCGCCTACTGCATCTCTGTATCGAGAAAAACTAAAATATTCGAAATTATTGAATGCTAGCCATAAAAAAGTCTGTAATATTTTACTTCGTTAATGAGTTTAATGCTACCACCTTATTTATGACGGTACACAATAATGTCAAATTTATTTATTACCCATTTCATTTAAATTTTTTTTCAATAAACAATTTTCAGCAATAAAGAACTAACGCACAAAAAACGTTTAATGCTCCGTTCCTTCAATAATATTAGAAGGAGGGTTACTTATTGAAGATATATTGCTTCCGGCTAAATAACTTGTAATTACTAGCAATTAGGATATTAAAACCTCGGTTGTATTCAAAACCTATGCCCTAATGTTCTTCGAGTGTCGATATATTTTCATAAAATATCTGGAGTGACAAAAGTGATGCGTGTTATACTGATTACTAGGTAGATTCACTTAATTTTGAAATGAATAAGAATATTTTTATTACAACTCCTATATATTACGTAAATGCAAAACCACATATAGGGCATGCTTACACTACTGTCGTTTGCGATGTATATGCACGCTTCTGCCGGATCATGGGGTATAACGTTAAATTTTCTACTGGCACAGACGAACATGGCAAAAAAGTTGAACAAAGCGCGATAAACAACAAGCAAACACCACAACAATTTGCTGATGAAATATCTGGATTGTTTAGAAATTTGTTACCAATTTTAAACATTTCAAATGATGATTTTATACGGACAACCGAGTTACGACATAAAAAAACAGTTGAGCATTTCTGGGAAAAGTTGTCTGATGCTGGGTACATATATTTAGGAAAATATGAAGGCTGGTACGACATAAGAAATGAAGCATATTTTGCTGAAAGTGAGTTGATTGATGGGAAATCTCCATTGGGTGGTGATGTAACCTATATGACCGAGCCCTGTTATTTCTTTAAGTTATCGGCATTTGGGGATAAGTTACTTAAATACTATGATGAGCACCCAGATTTTATATTTCCAATCAGTCGGAAAAATGAAATAGTGAGTTTTATAGAACAAGGACTAACCGATTTAGCAATTTCAAGGACAACGTTTTCATGGGGTGTTCCAGTTCCTAACGATCCTAAACACGTTGTCTATGTTTGGCTCGATGCTCTTACTAACTATTTAACAGTTAATGGTTATCCAGAAAATGAAAACCAAAACAATGACCCATATTGGCAAAATGTTATTCACTTTGTTGGAAAGGAAATAGTACGATTTCACGCCCTTTACTGGCCTGCGTTCTTAATGGCTGTTGGAATTAATCCACCTAAACAAATTGTTTCGCACGGATGGTGGTTAAGCGAAGGACAAAAAATGTCAAAATCGCTTGGTAACGTCCAAGATCCTTATAAATATTGCAACATCTTCGGTTCTGATGCTTTAAGGTATTACCTGTTACGAGAACTTACTTTTGGAGCTGATGGTAACTTCTCAAAAGAAGGCTTTATAAAACGATATAACTCTGTATTGGCTGATAGTTACGGAAATCTTTGTAATAGAGTACTATCTTTTATTCAAAAATATTGTAATGGGAATATAAACCGTCCTGAAAAACTAACAGATGATGACAAAAACTTTTATAGATCTGTATCTGATTGTATACAATCATGCCCGCAATTAATACAAGAGTATTCATTTAATAGATATCTTGAAAAATTGGAACATGCAATAACTTTATCAAATCAATATTTAGATAATCAAAAACCCTGGACACTTAAAACTTCGGATAAAAACAGAATGAGTGCGACATTGTATGTGTGCCTTGAAAATATATATAAGATTACAAAAATGCTATATCCAGTAATACCCGTTGCGTCTGAAAAATTTACTAAAATTTTGAACATCGAAACGAGTTTTACGTATAATCCCGATGAAAAATTACCTGATAATATAGAGCTTGGAGAGATAAAAATACTCTTTCCGAAGATTAGCGACTGTGATGTTGATGTATATGCAAATGTGTAATTTGAGGAAATGAGCGTTAATACCAGTAATATAATTGAGCTTGTCGCAAAACTAGGGACTGTGTACAGCAGCCCCTTAAATTATAAGGTATTGATGGCATATGATTTGGAAAGGCTAACACAATTACTATCGAATAATTCAGAACTGCATAATAAATTTTTGAATTTCCTTGATATACCATTATCAATGTTAAATGAAAAAGCTCAAATGCATCGAAATTTTTTAAAGCAAGTAATTGCGGAGTCCTCTGTTAATAATAGTATTGAGAATGAAATAGATACAACAGAATGCAAAAATGTATTGATAAAATATATATGCTTCGATAATGTCATTACAGCTTTAAAAAAAATAAACGAGATAATAAAATACGGAGATAGAAGAACTCAAATAATTATCACTGATAATAAAATAAGAAAATTAATAAAATGTCAGCTTGGAGCAAATAATACGATCGACAACACACAATATACAAGCAACTTACAAATAAGACAAATAATAAAAATACTTAATGATATCGTTATCGACAATATTGCTGTGGGAAATGTAATTATTTCTGATATTTCAAACGTTAAGCATAATTGTTATTTAACTATTTTTTTTGATGTAAACCCTAATATTACATGGAGCAATAATATAGGACATCTATGGTTATCTGGATATGAGCGTGAATTACTAGGGCTTACTACGCATATAAACTGGAGCACATTGCTAAATATAAGTCCAATAATATATGTCTTTTCAAAACAAGCCAATTTGCCGTTATGGCAAGGAATAAAAACAGGGGAAGTCGAACATATAAAAAATATATATCCCAAAATATACAAAAATTTGGAAAACTTTAACGAATTACTTGTATTAAATATAAAAACAGAATTAATTGTAAATGCAAATGGCATAAGTTGCTTATTACATAATCCTTATTTACTTTATTTACGAAAAGTCCTTGACTTAAAACCAAAAAAACATTTTACAGACGATACAACTAAAATTTTTGATATATTTGGTAGATTATTAAACAATGAGCCAAAAGAACAAGTCCTTAATGAATTAAAAGATATTGATTATCTTTATTACAAAAAAATACAATCATTTATAGACAAAATACCGCAACAACAATCTTTACACGATCATATAACAATTGATAACTTGACTATTACATATAAAAATAAAATATCGTCACAGATTTCAAAGGTAGCAGAAATTGATTACTATACTCTTTCATCCTCCGTATCTGCAAAAGATATAATAAGCGGGTTGAAAACAGATTTGATGATACGAGCGCTATCGATAGATACAGACGCGATTAAATTTAATATAGTGTATCCTGATTGGCATTCTTTTAATTGTGTAAATAAACGAAGTATTGAGTTATCGAAAGAGGTCTTGAATGCATATAAGGATAACATTAAGTCAGTATGGCGTAACTTTTTGCAAACAGATGTTTTCAAATTAAAATTTGACAGAGATAAAGCGTCATCTGCGTACAAACATTTAGAACGAGTTCAATAAATGATAGTAAGTGTAGTAGGAGCAACAGCTTCAGGCAAAACAGCAGAAGCGATCAGATTAGCTAAAGAACTTAACGGAGAAATTATAAACTGCGATAGATTTCAGCTGTATAAAGATTTGAAAGTTTTAAGTGCTTATCCAACAAAAGAAGAATTAGGTGAAGCTAATCACAGATTGTTTGGAATATTAAACAACAATGAAAACATAACGGCTTTAGAATGGGCAAAACTTGCAACCATGGAAATTGATGAAGTAAAGCAAGCAGGACATCAACCTATAGTAGTTGGAGGAACGGGGATGTATCTTAATGTTTTAGTCAATGGAATATCCCCATTACCGGACGTTCCGCAATCCATCAGAGATGCGGGAGCTGAGTTATCAAAAGGTGATTTTAAATCAATGTGCAGAATTGTATATGAAGCCGATCCTGATTTAGGAATACTACCTGAGCAACATCACCAAATAGTAAGGGCGTGGGAAATACTTACGGTAAGTGGTAAGTCAATACGATATTTTTTTGAACAACCAAAATTAAAATTTGTAAATGATACATGGAAGTTTGTGTATTTAAATCCACCTAGAGAGGAGCTTTATAAAAAAATAAACAGGAGATTTGATTTAATGCTTGAGAATGGAGCAATTGATGAGGTAAAAGATCTTTTAATAAAATTCAGAAGTATACCACACAACAAAATATTTACAAAATATCACATATTCAAAACTATAGGGGCTAAGGAAATTGTTTTATACCTTGATGGAAAAATATTATACGATGAAATGAGAAATATATGCAAACAGTTTTCTCGTAACTATGCCAAGCGTCAAGTTACATGGTTCAATAAATATATAAAACTTTGATAAACCCAATCGTGTTATCATTGCCCGGGTTAACTGCGCTTTAATCATTGATGAACTATAAAATAATAACTCTTTGTTCCTTTTTTATTGGGTTGTTCTTTGTATTGTGCGCAATGGGTCAATGGATGATCCCATTTATAGTAAGCGTTATATTGGCGTATTGCTTTCACTATCCGGCAAATCAGATATCGGCACGATTCAAAGTATCGCCAGCCACGTCTTCCGGCATAATAATCACGTTGCTTGTAGCGGTGTGTACACTTGTGGGAGTTTTTATAATTCCACTTGTTCAAAAGTCAGCAATAGTTCTTTTGAACAAGATAAGTATACTAGTTAATACTGTATCAGCAGAAAGTATTAATAATGCAATATATGATTCTCTAAAAAAAATAGGTATTAATCAGCCTATTGATATAGGTACATCGATACAGAATTATACAAGAACGATAGTTTCAAATGTTCCTCGTTACCTTCTAAAATTCATCTATACTGGCAAATCAGTAATATATATATTGATATTTATGTTTATGACGCCTATTATCACATTTTATTTGCTTCGCGATTGGAATAAATTTGTTAGATATTCAAAAGTACTATTACGCAAACTTACTTCTCCAAGTGTGTTAGAGTTAATTCAAAATATAAATAATCGACTTGCTGAATATATAAAAGGTCAGTTATCTCTATGCTGTATCTTAGCAATTATATATTGCATGTTACTCACTGTAATAGGTGTCAGCGAAAGCGTAGTATGCGGATTGTTTTCTGGAATGATTTCTATAATCCCATTTTTTGGTTCATTTATAGGGTTAGGTGTCACTCTTGCTATGTGTCTTAACGATTTTTCCATTTATCAATACTTCTCCACTGTTCTTGTCTATCTATTAATTCCCTTTATAGATTCAAATTACCTAACTCCTAAATTTATAGGTGAAAAACTTGGAATATCCCCATTTTGGATGATGTTTTCAATATGTGCCACAACATCTGTGTTAGGAACTGCTGGGTTGTTTCTTGCAGTTCCCCTTACTGTTGTTTTTGCAACTATAAGCAAAACATTCCTTGATCCTGAAAAATAAGTAAATAATTTGTAGCTAAGCCTTTTGAAAATTACATCAAATGATAAAATTTCATAAGAATGTTTCATATCTATTAAGTTAACGCTATGTGTACATCAAAAAGGATTGTTCTTAGTTTGATTTTTTTGTCATCAACGTTCTGGTCTGAAGCCCAAGCCACTAGAAGATCACGGAGCTTACCTATAATAAACAATTTATCAAAAAGTAACTTGTTATTGAATTATGGATACAAAACTCCAGACAAAGATCGCTCTAATATTAGTAATATTGCTGTACATTATCTACGTACAAAAAATGTATTGTCCACAGATACCGTTGAAGAAAAAGATTTAAGGTTTGAGTCTAACAGAGATGTGTTTGTATCACAACTTGCAAGTATTAACTTGCCGGAACATTCAAATATTTTTCTTAAAAACCAGCTACCACTAGAAGATAGATTTTTAATTAAAAGAGGCGGTTCTCACTTGCAGGCACAAACCAACAGATTGAGTATATCTCTACCAGAAGAGCAATTCATACTTGAACTCAACAGTGAAAGCGAGGATATAACCAATAAAGTTTATGAACGCAGTAAGCAGAATAATTGCAAACATTTGGAAAAAATTCTAGTTAATAAAAAACAATCCAAAGCGCAGAAAACTCTGTTTATACTTGAATCGTCCGAAGCAACAGCCAATAACTCAAAATTAAGCCGAAGTTTTTCAGGTGGCGACTTGCTCAACTTAACTGCGCATAAGAAACGCAATTTTCAACTGTCTTATATGGGGCAAAGTCAAAATACGACATTTTATAGTAGATCAAAAAACACTAGTGAGTTATTTTTCAATTTACTTGAATTGATAAACCTGGATATTTGCAATTGGTCCATAAATTCAGAGTCAGATTTTTGAACTAAAAGTTGTGTTTCTCCCTCAAAAGAGCACAACGTGCTATTCTGTAACGGTAACGTATTCAGTAGGATTGTCTTATATGATAAGCGATCAGGAATTTAATAAAGTTTGCCGTTTGGCGAAACTATCAATACCCGAAAAAAATCGAGAACAGTTTTTAAATAAATTGAATTCAATATTTGGTTGGATCGATCAGTTAAAAATGATTGATACAACATCAGTTGACAATACAACTTTCGATTGCATGACAAGCACTACTGAACGAACGGATACTCCCCATATGGATAATACGAGAAATGAGTTATTGTCAAACACAAAGAATAAAAAATTTGATATGTTCTGTGTTCCTAAAATAGTGGAGTAATCAATGAATAAAGATATTATTGCTATAAAAATGAACGGAGAAATTGTTGATTTAGGACTGCATTCTGAAAAAGACGGAGAGTTAGTATCAATTCACTCGGAAGATGGAGCAAAAATACTGCGTCACTCTCTTGCCCATATAATGGCTACAGCATTACAAAAAATCGATCCAGAAATAAAATTTGCAATAGGTCCTGCAATAGATAATGGTTTTTATTATGACTTACAGTCATTAAAAGAGTTTTCATCAGATGATTTGATCGAGATTGAAGAGTTGATGCGCGAACTAATTAAACAAGATTTAAAATTTACAAGAAGTGAAATATCACGAATAGATGCAATAGAATTATTCAAGAATAAAAACCAGCCCTATAAAGTTGAAATTTTAGAAAGTATAGATACCGATACTGTTTCGTTGTATCAAGTCGGTGATTTTTTAGATCTGTGCCGAGGACCTCACATACCGTCAAGTGGATACATTCCAGTCGATTGTTTCAAATTGAACAAGGTAGCAGGAGCATATTGGCGTGGAGACAGTAAACGCCCAATGTTGCAACGTATTTATGGGGTTGCATTTTCCAACAAAAAAGAGCTTAAAGCTTATTGTAAAATGCTTGAAGAAGCTCAGATGCGAGATCATAGAAAACTTGGAGTTGAACTTGATTTGTTCCATGTTGATGAAGTAGCTCCAGGTAATGTTTTTTGGCTACCAAAGGGACAAGTTTTGTACGATACATTACAAAAGTATATTGCTAATATAATGCAGAATTACGGCTATAAACTCGTTAAAACTCCTCAACTGTTAAACAAAAGTTTATGGGAGACATCAGGGCATTGGGGCAAATTTAAAGAAAACATGTTTATAGTCGATGAGTCGGAGACGACTATGGCTATAAAACCGATGAATTGCCCAGGGCATATAATCTGTTATAAAACTGGTTCTGTAAAAAGTTACCGTGATTTGCCATTGAGATACGGAGAATTCGGGCTGTGCCATAGAAATGAGAGTTCGGGTTCTTTACATGGTATTATGAGACTTCGAGCTTTTACACAAGATGACGGGCATATTTTCTGTACACCAGAACAGATAGTTTCAGAGACTATAAACTTCTGCAAAATGCTAAAGGAAATATATTCAAAATTTGGATTTAATGATGTGTCGGTTAAATTCTCAGATAGACCTGCAAAACGTGTAGGAGCTGACGAAATATGGGATTTAGCAGAAAATTCTTTGAAGGATGCGGCAACCCAGGCAGGTTTGACCTATGAATTGAATTCTGGTGAAGGAGCTTTTTATGGTCCCAAACTTGAGTTTGTCTTAAAAGATTGTTTAGGTCGAGATTGGCAATGTGGAACCTTACAAGTTGATTTTAATTTACCCGAAAGGTTTGATATTCACTATACAACAGCAGAAGGAGAGAAGAAACACCCTGTTATGGTGCATAGGGCGGTGCTTGGTTCTATGGAGCGTTTCATCGGTATATTGATTGAACACTTCAATGGTAAACTACCATTTTGGCTATCTCCTGTACAATTTGCGATAGTGACAGTATCTGATGATTGTAGAGAATACGCTAAGAATGTAGAAAACAAACTAATTGAAAACAATTTTAGAACTGTTACTGATATGGGCAACGATACGTTACCTTATAAAATAAGGAAATTTTCTAAGCAAAAAGTTCCTTGTATTCTAACTATAGGAAAATCAGAAATTGAAAACGGCACTGTTTCACTTCGAGAACTTGGAAACACGAAAAATGAAACGCTTAGCGTTGATGAGTTAATTAAAAAGTTCAAAGATAATTAAAAATGAAAATCGCCGCAATACAACATTTTTCAATGCTGGATTATCCAGGGAAAATGTCGGCGATTATTTTTACTCAAGGGTGCCCCCTAAGATGTTCTTATTGTCATAACGCAGATCTTCAGCCTATAAGCCCAGGTACCATACCATTTAGTGATGTAATCAGCTTTTTAAAAAGCAGAGTAGGTTTATTAGAAGGGATTGTCTTTTGTGGTGGCGAGCCATTATTTCAATCAGATTTATACGAAGCGATGGTTCAAGTAAAAAAATTAGGTTTTGCCGTCGGTTTGCATACAAGCGGGTACATATATGAAAGATTTTGTGAAATCTTACCAGTTGTTGATTGGGTGGGGTTTGATATAAAAACAACTTTTAAAAATTATGAGAAAATAACCGGCGTTTCAAACTCTGGTAATATAGCCGAAAAGTCTTTTATAAAAATGCTTAAACATCGTAATAATTTAGATTTCGAAATACGTACAACAGTTGATAGCCGATATATAAATTTTGACGACTTATTAGAAATTGCACATTTTTTGAAGGATAATAACGTGAAAGAGTGGGTATTACAACAGTGTGTACTGAGGTATGAAGATAAAGATGATGTAGCCTTATCATTACCCAACGATGCTGAGCTTGAAAAATTAAAGAAAGTAATAAATATAAAAGTGAGGTCATAATGTTGTCATTTTTCTTATGCAATAACTGTTGCCATATTTTTAGCCCTAACACTTCAAGAATGCACGCCCTTTCGGATGCATATAAAATTGCCGATGTAGCTCCATTGCTTTTAAGTGACGAAATAAGAGATAAAAATATAACAAAAGTTATATATTCTGCTGGAGTTTTAACGTTTACAACCCAAAGAATAGTTAACTCAATTATTAAAGCTCTTAAACTTGTTAATCCAAATGTGAGATTTATAAGTGTATCGAATTTCCTGACGTATTTCCACGCTAATAAAGATTGTGAAGCTATCGCAATTAATTCTTATTGTGGAAGTTTTTATTATAGAGAAGTTATAAACGGTAAACTTTCTGGGCAATCAACCGATTCATTAGAAAACTTAGAATCAAAATATAAAAACGTTATTATCGATGCGGATTTATTAAATAATAATGTTAACTTGGCGTATATGCAATATGTTGCGTTATGTGATTATTTTAACGGAGAAATTCCGAATATTATTAACGATGAAGACGGTTTAATAAAAGAAAGTGTTGATATCGAATATTCATCTACTCCGATATATAAAAAATTGGGTGACAAATAAAATTTGGGTAACGAATGAATAACGTTTTTTATAAATATATCGAACTATTAAACAATTGGAATAAACATATCAATCTTGTACAAGCCGATACATTAAGAGATGTTAAAACACGACATATTGATGATAGTTTACAACTTGCTCCTTATTTACCTAAAAATGGAACTATTTTTGACATAGGAAGTGGTGCAGGGCTTCCTGGTATTATCTTGGCAATTGCAGGGTTTGATAATATAGTCCTTATTGAAAAAGACATTAAAAAATCAGTTTTTTTAAAAGAAGTGCGTCGATTGTTAAAGCTGAAATGTCAAATATATACAGGAGATATTTACAAAATGGACACATCTATGTATGAAAAACCATTTTTTGCCGTTTCAAGAGCTTTCGGTTCGCTTGAAATATTAATAGATATAATGCAAAAACTCTCAATACAAGAAGGGATATTCCACCGGGGCAAAACGTGGAAATCGGAGTTAAATAACATCTGTAATATTCGTTATGAACCAATAAAAAGCTCTCTAACATCTGACAGTATTTTACTAAAAGTACAATTAACATAGGGTGTTTTTAGTTTATTTCACCAGGTGTTAAAATATCTTTGTTATTAAATTACCAGCTATTGAATTGTGGCTTTAACAGTTTTGATTTCTAACCAAAAAGGAGGAGTAGGTAAGACAACAACTGCTGTTAATCTTGCTACTGCACTTGCTGCTGTAAAAAAAAAGGTATTACTTATTGATTTAGATCCACAGAGTAATGCAACAACTGGATTGGGTATTTATTCTACAAAAAACGGTTCGACTTATGATTTAATGATCCAATCTAAAAATCTAAACGGTATAATTCTTCAAACATCAATCCCTGGTTTAACACTAGCTCCGTCAAATATAAACCTTATAGGGGCGGAAATAGAATTAGTTCAAGCCGAAAATAGAGAAACTATATTGAGAAATGCACTATTTCAATACAATAAAAGATTTGATTACATAATTATAGATAGTCCACCCTCAATGGGAATATTAACCCTTAATGGTTTGGTCGCAGCTGACGGTGTTATAGTGCCTTTACAATGTGAATACTACGCGATGGAAGGATTGAATTACTTGATAAACTCTGTGAAACGTGTAAAAAACTCTTTCAATCCCACTTTGCGTATTTTCGGAATACTGTTAACAATGCACGACAAAAGAAACGCATTAAGCCTATCAGTAGAAAACGATGTCAGGACAACAATGGGGAAACAAGTATTTAATACTGTAATTCCTAGAAATACAAGAATATCTGAGGCGCCATCTCATGGTAAACCTGTTCTTATATATGATGTTAAATGTGTGGGAGCATGTGCTTATATGGAATTAGCAAAAGAATTTTTAGAAAGGCAAAAAAAGTGGCAAATAAACTAGGTCGTGGATTATCTGCATTGTTTGGAGATATGCAGTTAGATGAAACAGAAGCGATCGACGTATCGAATTCTCATAAGAATAAAAAAGAACAAAAAAAAGCAGTAGTAGAACGCAATAGTAGTGATGGAACACTTATTTTACCAGCTAAAAACGAGGAAGCGATAGAAATTGCTAATAGTATTGAACAAGCAATTGGGTTGCAAACTTCGCTAGTTATAACTCGTAAAGGTGGAAAGCTATCAATTCAATGTAAAACATATGAAGAATTAGAAATGTTAGTTAAAAAATTAACGGCAGATGAATAAGCGTAAAAAATATAAATTTAAAAAGGCAGAAAAACATTCATTCATAAGAGTGTTTTTTAAATTAATAGGGATATTCTTTTGTGTCGGCTGTTTATCAGTTGGTGGGGTGTTAATTTACTATGCAAAAGATTTGCCCGACATTAACAATATAAATACAGCTATACGTTCCCCTTCTGTTGAAATACAATCCTATAACGGAACAACATTAGGAACGTTTGGGGATTTGTATGAAGATGTTGTACAAGTAAAATCCCTCCCAGAACATGTTATTAATGCATTTATTGCAATAGAAGACAAAAGGTTTTATAGCCACATCGGTTTTGATATTATAGGTTTTTCTAGAGCTGTTTATCAAAATTACATTGCCCATAGAGTTGTTCAAGGAGGCTCTACTATAACGCAACAGCTTGCTAAGAATATATTGATCGGCGAAGGAATGGTATCACATAACGATCGATCAATAGGGCGTAAGATTAGAGAACTTTTACTAGCGCTGTGGATTGAATATAAATTTACTAAGTCAGAAATAATAATGATGTACCTTAATCGTGTATATTTTGGAGCTGGAACTTATGGCATAGATGCAGCATCAAAAAAGTATTTTAATAAACCTGCGTCACAACTGGGTGTTTTCGAATCGGCTGTTTTAGCAGGAGCATTAAGAGCCCCAGCAAAATACAACCCATCAAATCACAAAAACTATGCTCATGATAGGGCTGTTGTAGTCCTAAAACAAATGGAAGAACAGGGGTATATAAAAAGCGCAAAGGATATTGAAGGAAAAGAAGCAGAAAAAGCATTTTCTCATACAGTTAGGGGAAAAGACAGCTCTCAATATTTTTGTAGTTTTGCTTATGAGCAATCAAAAAAAATACTTGGAGAATTAGAAGATGACATAATAGTCGTTACAACATTCGATGATAAAAAACAACGTATTGCTGATGAAGCGACATCGTTCTACTTAAATACTGAAGGAAATAATTATAAATTTAGTCAAATTTCTTTTATATGTATGGATAGGAATGGCGCAATACAAGCAATGATTGGCGGTTCTGATTATTCAGCGACTCAATTTAATAGAGTTACTCAGGCTCAACGTTTTCCTGGTTCCGCTTTTAAAATTTTTGTTTACGGAGCCGCTCTTGAATATGGATATCAAATATACGATCAAATTTCAGACGCGCCTATATCAATAGGAAACTGGCACCCCAGTAACTTCGGATGGTGTACTCGTGGTTCAATATCTTTAATTGATGCTTTTACTTATTCTGTAAATTCTCCTTGCATAAGGCTAGCTAAATCAATAGGACTACATCGTGTTTCACAATTTGCTAAAAAGTTAGGAATAACAAATGTCTCAGAAAATGATTTAAGTGTTGCTTTGGGTACCACTCCAGTTACATTAAAAGATATTACGGCGGCATTTGCATCATTTATGGATGGATATGAAGTTGTTCCTTACTGTGTTGTTGAAATAAGGAAAAAAGATGGAACTATTTTGTACACAAGAGAAGAGCCAACTCCAATAGATGTGTTAGACAGTGAGGTTTTAGATAACTGCCGAGAATTATTACATTCAGTAGTACAAAGGGGGTCAGGGCGCGCTGCCAAGGTTAACGATGAAGTCTACGGTAAAACAGGAAGTAATGGCGATACTGATGCTTGGTTTATCGGGTTTTATGATCCATACGACGAAACCGACGATGATGAAGAATCGGTCAATACAGAAAAAACTGATAATGGTCTTGCTTTTGGTGTATGGGTTGGTAATGATAGTCTCCATGATAAAATGACGTCAAAGTCAACTGGTGGACGTATTCCGACACGTGTTATTGCAAGGTTTTTAAAAAACTATATTAAAGAAGCCGAAAAAAACGAAACATCAACACGGGATGTACCAGATAAAGATAATGATAACATAAACATCGGTTCAATGCTCGATTTAGATTAATTTTCATTTCTCAACAAATGCAATAGCTCGCGCGCAGCTATTGTTTCAGCTTCTTTTTTAGAGTGACCTAATGTTTCAACCGATTTACCTAACGCTGATACCTGAACCTTAAACACAGGCTGATGTTGTGCCCCAGAAACTTCTAACAGCGTATAAACCGGAACTGCATTTGATCGAGATTGAACAAGTTCTTGAAGCTGAGTTTTAGGCTCCTGCTCTGATGCTTTATATCTTAAAACAAGAGGTCTCCAAAGATTTAAAACTATTTCTTCCACTTTCAAGTAGTCTCTACCGCTATCTGTAAATACAGCCCCTAGCACTGCCTCCATTGCGTCAGCTAACACAGTTTTATTGTTTCTTAAGTGTTTCCCTGCCGTTTTGACTATCTCATTCAGACCTAAATGCAAGGCTATTGAATAACACGCATCCGCACAAACTAGAGCAGAATGCATACGAGCCATGCCTCCTTCATCACCTTTTGTTGATCTGTATATGTACTCAGCAATTACAACTCCCAAAATTCTATCTCCCAAGAATTCTAAACGTTCAAAAGGAATCGCAACCCTCTTTATGCTTGAATGACGTAATGCAGAGCGTATTGTTTCTTTGTTTTTAAACTCGTAATTAAGCATTTCTTCTAGTCGGCTTATCTTTTCGATTGATATTGCCAGCCGTTGATTAACTCCACGATTGTTAACGTCTATATAATACATATTGTCTATCTTATCTTTGTGAACATTCGGTCGAACCTTATTGAAGATACCCATTTGAATATTTCATACCATTTGCAACTAGATGAGAAGAACAAATATTTTGCCTCTCCCATAACATATTCATCTGCTATAAATCCACACGTTTCCATAACTCTACTGTCACTTGAATTATCCCTATTATCTCCCATAACAAAATAATGACCTTCCGGAACCGTATAAGGTTCTGTATTGTCAAAATATCCTTTGCCAAAAGGAACGTATTTTATTATCACATGTTCACGTCCGTTTGGCAATGTTTCAATATATTTTTTAAATATCTTATACTCCCCTTTACTCATCAGTGAGTATGTATCAACTTCAGTAATACTGCATTGCTTATCATTTATATAAACAATGCCATCTTTAAGTTGAACTTTGTCTCCAGGCATTCCTATAAGGCGTTTTATGTAGTTTTTATCTCCATCTTTCGGATTTCGAAATACTACAACATCACCGTATTGTGGTTTTTTGGACGCAAAGAATCGTTTAGAAAATTTTGGTAAAGGTAGTGTTTTGGACCACATGCGAAACGAGTTATTCGTATACCCATAGCATTGTTTATCGACAACAAGAAAATCACCTACAAGCAATGTAGGAACCATGGATTCAGATGGAATTTTAAAAGGCTGAAACCAAAAACTAAACACAATAAACAGTAATGCAAACATCACTGTTAAATCTTTAAATAAAGATTTTGTCTCTTTTCTGAAATCCATTGTCCCCCTCCTTCTTCAATTATCCTTTATCCAATCTATCATAGCTTGAGAGGATGCAAATCCGTTATGAGATGCGACTTCAACGTTGTTTTTGAATAATACAAGCGTAGGAATTGCTTGTATGTCATACTTTGCTGAAATTTCTTGAAATTCGTCAACATTGATACCTGCTACAGTTAATTCCGGTAGCTCATCCTCGACTATTTTTAGGACAGGCATAAGCATGCGACACCCACCGCACCACGGTGCACCAAAAACGAATAGCAACAGCTCCTTTTCTTTAATCAGCTTGTCTATTTCATCGAACGATTGAATTTTGATCATTGTCTCACTCCTGTTTTAACTTCTCTATTTCTTTTCGGACTATTTCATCAACAGCCCTTTTAATATTAGCATCCATCCACTTTTGTAAATAATTTTCAGTAACAGTGCGAAAAAACTGTTCCATTGACATCTTTATACTTAACTCCGTGTTCTTTTTACGCGTTCCGTATGTTTTTAATGCCTCTGCAAGTTTATTAAATGGACTTTCTCTATTTCTGTCTGTAGCCCCAGAATAGGTTCCTACTGTAGTATCTTCGGCATTCAAATTATTGAAATCAGTGGTTGAATTTCCTAAAACGATGTTATCGTCGGAAATATGCCCTGTCCCGCCAGATTGTTCAGCGACATCTTCCTGCCCCAAAGTTATTACATTATCGTTGTCTTCCCTCGATTGTGTATCGTATTGCTCACTTGGATACTGATCCTGAACTATCCCATTTTCATGTTTATCAAAGGAATCTGTGTTTTTTTCATCTGCAACGTATTTTCGTATGGAAGATAATATATCCTCCATTGACATTTCTTCATCTTTTTTATAATTTGTCATAGAGCTAATCCGTTATTATTCACTAAAGTATTTATCATTGAGTTTTTTATTTGTTTTCCACTCACTAAACCTAGTGAATAAACCTCTTTTCTGATGTTCGAATTCTTTCTTATAATCAAAACCTGGATCTTCTAATTTTAAATATTTCGGATTTAAAAGACCTAAGCAACTGAGCAACTTACATTGATTAATAAGCTTGTCTTTAACTGCTTCAGTAAGCATTTGTTGCGCCTCGAAAAGTTTCTGTTGTTCATCTAGGACATCCTTCATTATTTTAATTCCTGCTTGTAGTTCATCTTTTGTCGCTTGCAATGACATACTACGGGCTGTTATGGCTTGTTCTCCTGATATTATGTTTTCATTAGCCGCTTCTATCATTTCAAACGATCGTTTTAATTCAGTCCTGAGTTCTAACAAAGTGCGATCTCGAGCAATTCGAGCTTTTGTAAGGTTTTCGCCCATTTGTCGTTTTTTAGCCTTACCACCTCCGCCACTATAAATAGGAATTGTAAGACTAAGCCCTATTGCAGGATTATGTCGATATAAAACATTGGTTGTAGACATAGATCCGGATTTACCGATAACCCCATTAACGTCATGATCCTGCTCTACGTAAAAACCACTTTCTAAATCTAGGGACGGAGAAAACCCATCAACTGGCTCCTTCATTTCCGCTTGAGCCGCGAGACATTTTGCGTTAGAAGCTATTACTTTAGGATTTAATTTTGACGCAATTTCAAGAGCTCTTCTTTCTGTTAGCATTTTCATAGCGTCTGTAGCGCTTGTTAAATTCTTTGGTTGTTGCAATTTTCCAGAAACAGGCAACCCTGTAATTTCGGATAGCTGTGTCATATATGTTTGCTCTTGGGCTTCGGCAACAGAAAGTTTCGCCTCAGACTCAGCGTAAGCCGCATTTGCTTGTGCGACATCAACTTCTTTTGCTACACCGGCAATGTTCATTTGTGAAGCAACGTTTATACTTTCTTTTCGAGCATTCATCAATGAGCGAATATTTTCTATCTCTTTTTGTTTTGAAACAATATTAAAGTACAGTTCTGCTACTTGTTGTAATACGTCTTGAACTACAGTATCGTACTCTTTCCATTGTGCCTCAATTTGCTTATCAGTACTTTCGAGTTTTGCAATGTCAGCTCCTCCTTTAAATAGGTTCCAACGCATGCGAAGTGATGTACTATATGCAGTTTCGGCAGCCACTGTTACGTCGCTTGTAGACATGTTTTGCCAATGTCTTGTGGGTCTATTTGATATTCCAGATACAGAATCTATTACCGGTTTAAAAGCTGATTTTTGTATATTATGTTGTTCATTTGTTGCAAGGACATCGTGCTGTGCTTCGGCGATTTTCTTGTTATTTTTTAATGCTCCTTCCATATATGAAATAAGTTGCGGAGGGAAATTAACTTTATAGCGTTCTATTATTAGAATATGATCATTATCATTTTTATTTAATTCTTTAGAAAACGTAGGCGTATTTTGTTTTACATCATTTAAAGTAATAACCTGCGGTTTACTACTTTTGGTTTGATTTTTTTTAACACTCGAACATCCAACGCAAGACAATACTCCTGAAACGATAAGTAACATTTTGTAAATCTTATTCATGACTATTTAATAAACTCTGTTACCGACTTGAGGATAGCATGACGATAATATTTTTGTGTGGATATAACAATCTATCGCTTTATATAGTAGTCTAATTTGTAAAAATAATTAACATTATATACTGAGTGATTTTTAATTAATAATTGATAAAAATAGTTAAACACGTCTTTTAAATTCCATAAAACACAAACTTGACGTATCGTGTTCGCTTGGGTTAGTCTCAATGTATATTCGCATCGGGATGGGATGCATTTAATGAATTCCTTAAATCTATTCGGTCGAATACGTGCTGTTCCACGCACGGTTAAATCAATCTGTTTTGCTTCGTTTTTTATAAATATGTCAACACTGATGATTTTCAGCTTTTTTGGAATTTATTTACACAACAATTTAGGTGTTAATCTTACAAAAATCGGTATATTGGATGGAACTGTTGAGGCTTGCTCATTTATAATGAAGTTGTTTTCCGGTTATTTAAGCGATCTTTTGTGTAATCGTAAAATATTGCTTTTATTTGGAGCGTCTCTTTTATTTTTAGCAAAACCGCTTGAAGCGTTGGGGCGTAGTTTTGCTCCTCTGTTCTGTGCCAAGGTATTAGAAAGGATGGGAAACGGTATTCAATCAACTCCTCGAGACGCTTTAGTTGGAGACTGGGCTCCTGCAAAACACCAAGCTAGTTGTTTCGGCGTGCGTCAAGGAATGGCGGCAATTGGAGCCTTGTTGGGTACTGTGCTAGCTGCCGTTCTTTACAGAATATTAGACAATTTTCAACTAGTATTTTGGTGTGCCTGTATCCCGGCAGCGACTGCCGTCATCATTGTTATATTTGGCATAGAAAACAAAAGAGTTATTAAACAATCAGAGACAGAAAAATCATCATGTGGCATAAAAATAAAGGATATTTCGAAATTTTCAAAACGATATTGGTTGTTATTGGCAATCGCAGCAATTTATAACTGTGCAAAAGTATCTGAATCATTGATAATTTTAAACGTCACAACGGCGTTTGATCTAAATATTTTTATGTGTCCATTAATATTGGCAATTTGTTATATATCAAACAGTTTAACAGCTATTGTGTCCGGGCAAATATCTGACAAAATGAAAAGCGCAACTCCTATTTTTATGTTCGGATTAGGTATGTTTGTTATCGCGGATTTGTTATTTATTTTCGGGGGAGGAAATCCATCAGTGACTTTATTGGCGCTTCTTTGTATGGGGTCATATACCGGAGTTTCACAAAGTATATTTGCAGCCAAGATATCAGAAATAGCACCGTCTGGATTAAAGGGAACAGGGTTGGGTCTTTATAACCTTACATGTGCTTTATCCCTATTATTAGGCGGATCTATTATAGGAAAAACAGCTGATTTGTTCGGGTTTAACTATGCTTTCGGATTGAGTTCGATCCTTGCTGGAATAGCTCTTAGTATTTTATTCACTATAAATAAAAAAATGAATTGATATCGGCAAATCCTTAATAAGGAATTACTTCTCTTATCCAATGTTTATAATAGGTTAAAAAATACGGAATATTTACTATCTTGAATAGTTCAAATTGCTTCTTTATAGTTTTCCTCAATGTATTATCAATATACAAGAGCAAGATAGTTTTTAAAATGCAGTTGTTATTGTAACTTTATCACTTTTATTTATCTTTATCAACCAAAACGATTTCTCTTGTTTCGAAAAATACTGTCGCTATTGGCAAACCCTGCATTGCCCGAATTGTAAAAGTGAGTGTTGTTAACATCATTACTATACCCCAAATTATTTTGCCGATCATTTTTTAACTTGGGTTTGCATCTACTTTTATTTTGGATATTGATATAGACTTAGGATGTTTTTCTAAAAGAAATTCTTTAATGTTGTTCGAAATTGCTTTGAACACAACCGGCAGTTTTTGCTTTAACTTATCAGAGATTTTTGCCAAGACATAGTCTTTTGTAGGATAGTCCTTACAATTAGGTCGTCCTATTCCAACTCTAATTCTCCAAAACTCTGATCCTATAATATTATCAATACTTTTGATGCCATTATGCCCTCCACTACTTCCAGAAAATTTTATTCTTATAGTACCTGATTTTAAATCCAGATCATCGTGTATTACAACAACGTTTTCGGGTTTAATTTTATAAAATTGGATAAATTTTTGAACAGATACCCCTGATGAATTCATGAAAGTTTGAGGTTTTAATATTATTATTTTTTGATACGCTCGTCTATTGCCAGCTGTAGTTACCTCGAAAGTCTTTTCTGAATACAGACCGTTGAATTTTTCCCGCAAAACGGGGAAATCTAAACTGTCAGCCAGGAAATCCGCACACGCAAAACCAACATTGTGATTCGTCATTGCATATACTGAACCGGGATTTCCTAAGCCAACTATCAAAAAAATAGTTGTCACTATTTTTCGATTTTCGTTGCAGACGTTGTATCTGTAGTTGGAGTTGTTGGGGTTCCAGTAGGTTGTTTGTCTTCGTCTTTTCCAACTTTAGATATAACAATAGTCGCTAAAACGTTATCTCTTTCGGAATTTACCGCCTCAACACCTTCAGGTAATGATATCTGACTTAAAAGAAAACTTTCACCAATTTCCTTTCCAGACAAATCCAAAACAATTTTTTCAGGGATCGTTTCGGGTTCACTAAAACACTCTAGTTTGTGAACAACCAAATTAACAATTCCGCCTTTTTTAACACCCGGGGATTTATCTTCGTTAGTTATCTCAACTGGAACGAAAATCTTTATTTTAGTCCCTTTTGAAATTCGCATGAAATCGACATGTAATACACTGTCGGTAACGGGATGACGATAAATATCTTTTGGTAAAACCTTTTCTATGCCATTTCCTGTATCTAAAGTAAACACTTTGTTGAAGAATGCAGATGTGCAACATTCTCTGCGGAGATCCTTTTCAGAAACAGATATCAGCATTGGATCCTTCCCATCTCCGTACACAATTCCCGGAATCATCCCGTTATGACGGAGGCGACGAGAATGAACCGACCCTTTAGTGGCTCTCGTCTGAATATTTAAAACACACGACATATTTTTAAACTCTTAATCATACGCTTATCTAATTATAACAGATACTCTGGTAAACGCTCAATATTTCACCAGACAAGCGCTTCAATCGTTCATTTTTCATTGGCAATATTATTAAATAATTTTATACAAAATCCCCATGCTATGCTGAATTTAGGGGCAGGGTAGAGGATATTGTGCTCACATATGACGATCTAATAAAAGAAGTTAGAAGCTACCTCTCAAACGTTAATGAAGATCTCATAAAAAAAGCCTATTTGTTCGCATTGAGACAACATGGAACGCAAGTGAGAGAATCAGGTGAGCTTTATTTTTCCCATCCTTTAGCTGTTGCTCAGATACTTACTGAGTTAAAAATGGATCAGGTGACTATAGTCGCTGGTTTGTTGCATGACACACTAGAAGATACATCTACTACCCTTCCTGAATTAAAAAAAATGTTCGGTTCAGAAATTTCATCAATAGTAAACGGGGTAACAAAACTTTCAAAAATAGAACAAGTTAAGGTAACGACGCAACAAGTGGAAAACTATAAGAAGCTACTACTTGCAGCTGCATCTGATATAAGGGTTCTTATTATAAAACTTGTTGATCGTTTGCATAATATACGTACTTTAAAATTTAAAAAAAGAAAAAGTAGAAGAGAGGCGATAGCTCGAGAAACGATTGAAATATACGCTCCACTGGCTGAACGTGTGGGTTTGTATAAAATAAAAGATGAATTGCAAGACAGGGCGTTTTACGAACTTTATCCAAGTTTGTATGACTCAATACGTAATAAATTAAAAGATTTATATAATTCTGAGGATGAAATAATAAATACAATACGAAACAAACTCGTCGAAGCTTTAGGTGAACTAAAAGTTAAATACAAAATTGATGGAAGATTAAAAACTCCCTATTCAATTTGGAACAAAATGAACGTACGAACTATGTCGTTCGATCAACTATCGGACATAATGGCTTTCAGAGTTATAGTTGATAATGAAAAACAATGCTATCAGGTTTTGGGAATTCTACACCGCAAGTATCTTGTTGTCCCAAGGCGTTTTAGAGATTACATAAGCGCACCAAAGTTGAATGGGTACCAATCTTTGCATACGTGTATTATAGGACCGCTTAATAAGCGTATTGAAATACAAATACGCACACAAAAAATGCACCTTATTGCCGAATACGGCATTGCTGCTCATTGGGAATATAAGGAAAACAACGGAGCAAAATACCGCACGCATTCAAGTTATCAATGGTTGAAAGATATGGTAAGAACACTTAACAACTCTTCTAAAATGGATGATTTTATAAAATATTCAAAAACCGAAATAGCGTCAGAACACGTTTTTTGTATAACTCCAAAAGGAGAGATAATTTCTTTACCTGTCGGGTCATCTGTTTTGGATTTTGCGTATGCAATTCATACTGAAATCGGTAATCACGCGGTGGGCGCCACTATAAATAACAAAGAAGCACAATTAAAGACAATAATTGCAAATGGAGATCAAATAAATATACTGACAGATAAAGAAGCGACGCCACATAGCGTGTGGCAAATGTATGTTATTACAGCAAAAGCGAAGATGGCGATACACCGAGCTTTAACGAATTTTGAAAATGTTAATTTAGAAATAACAGGCAAGACATGCTTTAACGATTTATTAAAAGTTAACGATACTGTGCTATCTCCTTCCGGGCTTAAATCGTTAATAAAAAGCTTGGGGTTCGACAATGAAAATCAATTCTATTTTGCTATAGGTGCAAGCTCTTTGGCAATGTGGGAAATTGCACGTAAATGTGAAGAGATTTTTGGAAAAAAGCTAGTTTTAACATCAAATGTAAAATCTGGAAATAAACTCGCTGAAATGATTTTAGGGTTACCTGATTTTCCCATTATTAGAACATTTTGTTGTTTTCCTATTTTAGGTGATAAATTGTTTGGAGCTGTATCTCAATCTGTCACAAATCAACCGTCAGTTGAAGTTCATATAGAGGAATGTCTGCGATTGAAGTCTCTATTGCCTAACATTGATTACCAAATTATTGACCTGTACTGGGATCCTTCATATAATTATAAGGATACCAATTTTTCAGCCAAACTGCTTATAACTATTCTCGATCAACCTGGCAATCTTAGTCGAATTTCAAAGATTGTCGAACAGCAAGACTCTTCAATTTTAAGCGTTAACATTGAAAATACGTTTAATTCATTCAAAGATTTCTATTTAGAAATAAACGTTTCATCTCTGTCTCGACTCAATGTAATAATCGCTCTATTATTATCTACAGGGTTTATAAAACGAGTTGTTCGCAAGTAAGCATTCTTTAACAGTTTTTTTCAATTTCTGATGTTAATACTTATCGATATGTCTTAATTTATATAGCAAAAACCCCCGGCTATTAACCGGGGGTCTGATACTATTCTCAAATCTACTGAGCCTTACATAAGTTTTAAGCTTAATCCAACTCCACCATAGTAGCTCATGCCTCTCTTGTAGACATAATCAGGATTTGATATTTTCTCTTTTTCATTCTTCATTGTTGCCTGTCCGCCAGACTGTACACCAAGATTAATATACGCGCCAAAGTGCTTGTTTATGTTGTACATCGCGGTAAGCTCTGCATACATAACATTCATTGAAGCCTTAATTTTATTTACAACAGTTGTACTTCTCATATATTTCAACGCATCTCCTGACGTATTCGTCGCATTAATTTTTTTAGCCGAATCATACTTCGGAGTACCTGTAATACCTAACAAATTAGTATTCGGATTCGTCACGTCAATTTCATACCCAAGACGCTTCCAGCCAGCTCCAGCACCCAAAGAGAAACATGGATTGAGGTCTATTGTTATAGATCCGCCAAAACCAAACACTGGTTTACTTTTCACTGTAACATCGAGAGATGTGTCACTCTTTGAATTAGAGTTAGAGTTCGATGATGAACTGCTACTGTTGCTATTTTTGTCCTTGCTGTCAGATGTACTCTCTTTAGAGAAGGACACCGTTGCGTTCCGCCCCTTAATCGGCATCTCGAATAACGGATTTAAAGCAATGGTTACACAGTTGTTAAGTTTTACACCTAAAGACAAAGCTGCTTGCAGGTTTATTGCCAACGCTTTTGACGAGGCAATACTGTCTGTCAACTCAGCAGAATAGGCCTTGATCTTGCTATAAGGATCGGAAGCTCCTGCTGCCTTATATCGGCTCGAAATTATTTTCACGACATTCGGAGCTACAGCAACTGTTGAGTGGATACTAGTCGTTGCATCAGTAGTCCCGTTATCCTGACACTCATCAATTTCTGCATCAGACATTCCAGATATCGGTTTGAAATGATCAGGTGTACCATCATATCTAACCATTTGACCTAAGATTGATGTTATGGCGTATTTTGAGAAGTTAAGATCAGACTTCCCTTTACTTAAAACACCACCAAGTTTGATTCCCAAGCTGAATTTGGAACCTGTAGAGCCAGAGTCTACAGACGTAGCCGAAGATACCATTGTTGAACTTGCAAAGCTCAACACAGAAGCGGATAAAACCGCAAGTTTTTTAATTGACATTAAAAATCTCATTTCTAATAAAACCCTAACTGAATGGTATAAAAATTAATCACACGAGCAAAGGTTTTTGTGTGAGAAATGTACACCAAAAAATTTTGTTGCAAATAAACAACATAAAGAACGTTGAAAATTGACATATAATATATTTTTATTAGACTATATAGAAGAGCAGTATGAACAACAGCTTCGCTATTGACTTTTAAGCTGGTTTTTTTACATTGTTTACTGATTTGCTGTTTTTTGGTTGGCTGTAGGTCTTATTAGGCTTACAGCCTTTCCCATTATCTACAGCTAATTTATCATTGTTATCACCGGTATTGCTTTTTTGACAGAATTTTAATAGAAAAAACAGAGGTGCAACTTTCACCTCTTTTTATGAAATTTAAATCAGAACCTAACAAGTCAGTAAATTGATGTTCAGATTGGAAAAGTTTACCGAGTTTTATATTGTAATAGCATAATACTACGAGATCGAGGTAAGAATTTATAGATAAATACCAATGAGAGACAACAATAAAACCACTAGTGAAGCTATTTCCCGCTTAAAAGCGTTGTCATAGTTAATATATTTATGTGTTGTCGCCTTAGTTTCCGCATAAAAGTAAACAAAGGTGAAACCACACAATAAGGTCGTTGTAATGAAAGTGAATGAGTTTTGACCTGTCGACGATGTCAAAGATTTAGTTCGTTATCGGATGCTATGCATTCAATCCTATATTTTGTTATACACTTCTCTGTTATCTGTTACGGACTGGTGCATAATTAACGCAAAAACAAAATAGATTACTTTTACAACAAGTGTTATCAGTTTTGTTTAAAGTATAAAAACAAGCATCCGTTAAATGATCATCTTTTTTATAATCTGTTTTTATGAATTGCAGTCAAAAGTACATCAATGTTACAATAAAGTGTTATGTACTTTTGACACATAAGAGGTAATTATGGTTTTTAACTCGAAACTCGCTATTGCTGGATTTGCAATTTTTTCAATTATTTTTGGTTCGGGAAATATTGTCTTCCCGTTAATAGTCGGGAAAATGTATCCGGATTATTATTTTTGGGCTTCGTTAGGCTGGGTTATCTCTGCTGTGTTAGTAACCTTTTTAGGTTGTTATGTTGCTGTTCTTTACGAGGGCGATAATACAAAGCTACTGAAACCTATGGGAAAGTACGTAAGTTTCGCAGTTATGCTTGTGATAATGATCCTTACAGGACCTCTTGGAGCTATGGCTCGAAGTGTAAACGTATCATGTGATTGTATAAAAACAGTATTTCCCTCAATGAATGATGTTGCGTTCAAAGCATTGTACTGCTTGCTTATGACTGCTATGGCATGGAACCCAGGGAAACTTGTCGATTTAGTTGGCCGGATATTCACTCCACTTAAGTTCGGAGGAGTTATAGGTGTTGTAATACTAGCCCTGTACTTCAAGGATCCGAATATGCCTGTATCCGAAATCCATACCTCTGCATCTTCTGCGTTGGGTAATGGTCTCGCAATGGGATACCAAACAATGGATATGCTTACAGCGTTTATGATTATGGGGACAATATGCTCATACATAAGAAATGCCATGAAAAATACAGGACAAACTGACATAAACTCAGCTTCTGTAACTGTATTTTGCATAGCAGGAACTATTTTAACAGTAGTTTATGCTTCTCTTATATACCTTGCGTCTCAATATTCTCCAATGTTGCAGAACACTGAAAACGCCGCTCTATTTCCTAAAATTACTGAGCTAGCCCTTGGTGCTTCTGGCGCGTGGTTCGTTGCTATAGTGATATCAGTATGCTGTTTAGCTACAAACATTGCGTTGACAACAGTATTCTCTGGATACCTTCAGAACGATATATGTAGGAACAAAGTTGACAGTAAACCGCTTATACTTATTACTGGAACTATGACTTTCGGCTCATCACTTATAGGTTTCGATAAACTTTGTGCCATAATGGGGCAGGTTTTAACTTACTTATACCCTGCCCTTATGTTGTTCCTTATAGTTCAATGGATAAGGTATTACAGGGTAAACAGATCTTAAAAAACATTGCAAATTTACAATATTCGAGTTTAAGGGTGACAGATGTCACCCTTTTTTATATTGATTTTTTAGTTTTTAACTTTGCTAAAATGGATAAAATTCCGTGATCTTTTAGTAATATCAATGAGTAAATATACACGATTGTAGCAACCGATCCGTAAACAGCTATATTTACTAAAGAATAACTAAACGTTAAGTTCAGCTTAAGTCCTAATAGGAGTGTACAAAAACTCGCAGTACATGCTACAATTACTTTTGATACTTGGATTATAAATTTTTTATCGAAAATTTTTTGATCAGTGTTGAGGTTTTTCGCCAATACAAACATTTGAACATAACCTGATATTGTCGTCGCAACGGCAATACCAGCAAAACCGAATTTTTTAATTAGGACACTATTTAAAACCATGTTACAGCCTATAGACGCCAATGCAGCCACTACGGGAGCTTTTATCTTTTTATGAGCAAATATAATCGAAGCTATAACTTTCGATAAAACATACGCGGGTAATCCCATTGCGCCTATTTTAAGGACAAGAGCTGTGTTTTTAACGTCAAACGGTGTAAATTTGCCGTATCCGTAAACTACATCTATAAAATAATAAGCAAGGACTGCCATTATTACTATTACAGGGCAAGTTAATCGCAAAGTAAAAAGTATTGAATCTTTATATAAAGAATGGAGTTCGCTGTTACCATCTTTTAAAGCAAGTCTCTTTGAAATTTCAGGCAATAAAATTATACTCATAGAAATTCCAAACAGCGATAATGGTAACTGATTTAGTCTGTCGGCAAAGTATAAATACGTTACGCACCCTGTAGCAAGATATGAACTAAAGAATGAATCAACAAATACATTGATCTGAGCTACTCCTGCGCTTACTATTACAGGGACTAATTTTTTAAAGAAACGTCGCACTGTGGGGGTTATTTTAGTACAGGATAACATTGGAATCGTCAGTTTTTGTACCTTTAGCACTACGTACAAGTATGAAAATTGAACCACTGTTGCGAGTAACAAACCGATAGCAAGCCCTAAAGCAACATAATTAAATATTATCGATGTAACTATTGAACTTATGAGAACTATGTTAATAATTAATGGACAAACTGTATACCAACCAAATTTTTGATTAGAAATTAATACACAGCTGTACACCGCTGACAAACTTAAGAAAAAAACACTTGGGAACATTATACGTGTAAATGTGACGGTAAGAGCTAGTTTTTCTGGATCATCTATAAAACCAGGAGCCATTAGTAGTACAAAATATTTAGCAAATACAAGCACCACTATGGTTAGTAAAAACATTATATATGTGATTATTGAAAATACACGTGATGAAAAGAATAATGCAAGTTTGTTTTTTTTAGCCACTTCCATCCCTGCAAGGTATGGAACAAATACTGAATTAAATCCTTCTTCCGAAAAAACTTTACGGAAAAATTTGGGAAACTTCATCGCCATTAAGGCAGCGTCCATTTCAACTGAAGCTCCCAAGTGACGCGATAAAATATTTTCCCGAACAACTCCGAGGACACGGCTTATTAAAGTCATGCCACTTACTGTGCAGAACTTTTTAAAAGGAATCATTGTAAAGCTGATACAATTTCGTATGCCCAACTGGAAATATTTCCAGCTCCCGAGAACAGAATTATATCATCCTTTCCTAATTTCTGCTCATCCACTATATTTTTAACAGTTTTTTGCAATGCTACTTTGTTTTCTGCATAATATACTGAACTCATGCTATTTTTTAGTGAACCAAGCAGGTGAAGAGAGTTTAACGGAGCGTCAACTATTTCATCTGCTTTATATACTGGCAATAACACAACTGTATCAGCAGACGAAAAACATGTGCAAAAGTCATCAAAAAAACAATTTAATCTTGTAAATCTATGAGGCTGATGAATAATAACAACTTTTCCTGGTTTTCGTTGATGAGCTGCATCAAGTAACGCTTTTATTTCAGTAGGATGGTGAGCATAGTCATCAATTACTAGTACGTCTCCAATATTTCCTACTGCTGTGAAGCGTCGGCGTGTTCCAGTAAAATTAGCAAGCACTGTTTTTGTTATGGATATATCAATACCTAATATGTTGGCTAGAGCAATAATTGACAAAGCATTACGTACGTTATGAATACCAAATAATGGAATTCTCACACTTTCTATTACTTCGTTGTTATATTTAACATCGAAAACAGATCCTTTGTCAGTTCGTCTTACATTAATTCCTTGAACATCCACGTTTTCATTTAATCCATACGTTATTACTTTCCTGTTTCGTATTTTTTCTAATACATATCCTGTATTAGGATCATCCTTACATACTACAGCTACGCCGTAAAATGGTACGTTTTCAATAAAGTTAACAAAAGCATCTTGAAGATTACGGAAACTACCATAATTTTTTATGTGTTCTTTATCTAAATTAGTTACTATTGCAATACTTGGCAGGAGGTGTATAAAACTTCCATCACTTTCGTCAGATTCAATAACAGCCCAATCTCCTTTGCCTAGTTTTGCATTACTTCCATATGAATTTATTATTCCGCCGTTTACTACTGTAGGTTGTAAGTTTGCTAACTCTAATAATTCAGCACAAAGTGATGTCACAGTTGTTTTACCGTGAGAACCGGCAACAACAACCGACTTTTTAAGTCTCACTACCTGTGAAAGCATTTCACCACGCGTGAGACATGGAATATTTAAAGAACGAGCTTTTTTAAGCTCAACATTATTTGGATGTATTGCAGAGGAGTATACAACAATATCAGCTTTTGCAATATTTGCTTCTGAATGTCCAATAAAAACTTTAATACCAATATTTTCAAGACGCTTTGTGTTCCCAGAATTTACTTGATCACTGCCTTGGACAGTAAAACCTAGCGAATGAAGTATTTCAGCTAAGCCACTTACTCCAATACCACCAATACCAATTAGATGTATTACTTGGTTATGAACATTAAACATGCAACTCTCAATAAATTACTAATACCATGTTGATTATATCAAGCGATTGTTAATTGCAGATCTAAGTATGTGTTGATTAATGTGTAATATAATGTACCTAATTTAAAATTAATTTAACGCAAATAACGAAGTTTTCTGCTGAAATTGTAAAAATTAATTAAAAACGGCTTGTATGTATAAGAGACCTGCACTATACTATACGTGTAAGTGTTGCTCGTAACATGAGTGTTATGAAAAAGTTTTTAAAAATACTAACAACCGCGCTCGGATCGCTGATGGTTGTTTGTCCACAATTTGACGTTTACGGAATGGAAACTACTATCAAAAACAAGGGGCTTTCCCTAGAAGATCAAATTAAAGAATCTGAGCTTTTTATAGGGCGTGAACCAGCGAATCGTTACATTGCAAAAGATGAAACAAAACATGTGGCAACTGCTGTTGCTGTTTCTATTCTAGGTGAAAACCATGATAACGACTTTCTTCAATCTCTAAATGCCACATATGATGAATACACCAAGGAGGGGAGGAACAACGATTTTCGTCGTATAATGGGCTTATTAAACGCTTGGATTGGTACTGAAAGTGTCAATATATTCAAAAACGAATTTATTTCGAATTTTTCAAGACTAGCGCTTTTTACCCCCGATTTAACAACGATATACAAAAAATCTGTTGATTATGTTTGGAATGCGTTGACGAATAATAACAATAGAAGTTGGGGCGATATCGTCATGAATCGCTTTAATGAAGTTTTTCCTGACAAACGGCAAGTACTTGATTCAGATAAAAGCATTGCTGAAAGATATTTCTTCAACGATTGGAATCTACGCTTCGTAAAAAGCCAAATTTTAAGTAATTTTGTTTTACCCAAGATACTCGAACAGCAAAAAACCTTCAATCAAACAATGAGCACAAGAGTTGACTTACCCAACGATAACATGCCTGATCTCAAAACAGAATTAATAAACACAACTGTTAAAGAAATGGATAACAGTCTACCCGGTAACGGTCAATCGAATGCCGCGCTCAATAGTGCGAGAATTTCAAATAAAATCGTTCAACAAGCTTGTAACAACGCATTATCAAATTATTTAAAAAAAAAGAAATTAAATATACATAAGTTTTCAACAAAGAAATACAGTCAAAAAGTAGACCCAATTCATAATAAACCGGATATTGAAAAAGAAGACATCTTTGAAAAAGTCTGCGAAAACGCTGTTGTTCCAACATTATCGGCTATTTACACATCGAGAAAAAGCACACAGCGTCCGAATAACAAGAAATTACTAGATTCAAAATTTAGTCAAGTCTCAGATAAAGAGGGTGAGGGAAAATCAATAAAAAATAACAAAAACAACGATATAGCATTTAAAGATAAAGGAATAGCAAATAGTGTATCTGCTCTCGACAACAATGTTTCTGAAAGTAATAGTAATAGTGATACTGTACCGGGTAAACTTAAAGTAGAAGAGGGGAATAGTAAAGGATTTCCTCCGCCTCCGCCACCACCAGCCAATATTCCAGGACCCGTAAAAAGTATAATAACAGAGGCGGATAGGGTTGAGGTTCTGAAAAACATTGATAAAATTGCTGATGCAAAAAAGAAAGACGAGGATCCGAAAAATACGAATAACACCAAAACTGAGGGTGCAAAAAGAGTCGTATCTTCGAATCCTGGTTCGCAAAATAACGGTAAAAAAGAGCCTAAGGTTCAGATCGCCTCGGCCAATATGCAAGATCTAATTGCAGCAGCTAGATTGCGCATGAAAAACGGAAAACGGGAGGCTCAGCCTAATCTCAAAAACGATCAGACAAAAAATACTGTCAACTCCAATAACGTCGTATTACCTGAATTACGAAATAAAGGTGTAGGAAAAGGTGTAAAAATCGATTACACAAAAGAAGGTTCAGTAAAAAACATTTGGAATGCGTATGAAGCTGTCTGTGTTCAAAGTACTAAAGGTTCTGGAAATATGACTTGTCTAATCCAGTCAAAAGGCGCAACCTCCGGATTTAGTCATCTAGATGAAAAATCAATTTTGATTAAAGATCCCCGAACTGGATTGGATTCAATATGTAAGACTGCGGCGCTTTTGTCGATCCGTGAATTTGAGAACCTCGAAATCTTCAACAAATATAGTGTTGACGAAAATGATAATATAGTGAACTTTGATAGCATATTTAAACAATTAGATCGAAAAGCTTTCGCGAGAGTTCAGTTGTACTATATACTAAAATACGTTAATTCTCAAGGAAAAATTCAGATCTTAACCGGAGATTTTGAAAAAGATAAGTTAAACAATAAAAGAGTCAAAAAATATAACACAAAAGACGTGTTTTTAGACTGCAATCTTTTAAAAAAAGTTCTTATACCAGTGTTTTCTTATCAAACTCAGAAAACCTCCGATACATTTTCATCAATAAAGTTTATTGGATTCAAAGAGTATGACGGCGTTAATTTTGAAAATTTTAATGTGGCGACTGATTCTAAGCTTTTAGGAGAAGATGTAAAACAGAACGTAGACTTAGCTCGAAGACAGCTTTACGTTATCATTAATACTTTGTTTTACAAACAATTTAACGAAAAGTGGTTTGATAATAAATCAGAATAAAGAATGAAAGCGTACCCGAAATGTTACGATTACAACTTTGTTGTAAAGATTGATATTACAAACATAGTGCGCCACGATAGTTTGATCATTTGAATTTGTAAACATCGTGGCATGATGGCTCGGATTAGAATTACTGTTGAAAGTATTAAAACAGATCCAATTCCGAGCCAAAATTTTTGTAAAAATAGTGAAGAAATAAACAAGGCATTAAACAAAACGTTAAGATAATCAGATAAATAGATAACACCAAATAAGATACCTCCGTATTCTGTATAAGCACCTGCGACCAAATCGCTTTCACACTCTAGAAAATCAAAGGGAATGTGACTTGTATTAATAAGAGCTACAGAAAATAATACAGGAATTAATAGCCATACAAAAAAATCATGGTGTATAGAAACATATCCAATATCAAAGGAGTCGTAACGAGAGCACAAACAAACCAGTATTAAAAAAAGAAGTGGGTCGCTACCAAACTTTTGATAGACGGAACGAATACCACCAATTATTCCGTATTTAGATTTGGATGTAACTCCAATTAAAAGTTCGGCAAAGTTAATTAGCGTATGGCAAATTATTATATATAAGAGACTATACTGAGAAGATAATAGGGATAATTGACCTAAAGGTAAAAAAGCAAACTGAAATAAAGATGAAAACAGGAGTAAACCACAAGAAAAGATCGAAACAACAGAGTGCCCCGATAATGAATTTTGTTTGAAGAATAATTTTAATCCGTCGGCAATCGGCTGTAATAATCCGAATTTTCCACAATATCTAGGACCATAACGCCATTGAATACGCCCAATTAGTTTGCGTTCAAATAACGATAAGTAAGAGGCAATACCAATTAATGAAAAATAAAACAAACAGACTTTTATAAAAAAATACATTATATTTCAATTAGTATAGGCGCATGATCCGAAGGCTGTGGCAATGACCGCATTTTAATACACCGCTGACGACTTAAGACATTTATATTTTTTGATGTTAGCAAATAATCGAGTCGTAAACCGTGATTTGATTTAAACCCATCATGCCTATAATCCCACCATGTGAACAGTTCACGGTCATCCGAATTCTCTCGTAACACATCTTTAAACCCGATATCCAATAAGCGTTGAAATTTTTCACGCTCAGCATTACTACAACAATTACGACCACGCCATAACTTAACGTTCCATACGTCTAAATCTGAACGAGCAATATTAAAGTCGCCACCTATTATTGCATCTTCCACATTTGCTACATTAGATAAATGTTTAATTAATTTGTTTAAAAATTCAAGTTTATAAAAATAATATTGCGTATTAACTTCTTGACCATTTGGTACGTAAACACAGACAATACGAAATCCATTTATGAAAGCGTCAATATATCTAGCCGATTGATCTTTTTCAAATATACTGTTACCAGTATTTACATCTTCAATTATATATTTTGAAACAATAGCAACACCGTTATAAGTTTTTTGACCATATACAGCACAATTGAAACCATTATTCTCAAATATGTTAGATGGAAACATTTTATTAGTACATTTTATTTCCTGCATCATTAAAATATCGACGTCATAATTTTTTAAGAAGTTTAGTACTTGTTGAATACGTACGCGAATTGAATTAACGTTCCAAGTAGCAATACGCATTTTACTTTGTAATTTTAAAAGATTTACCGCAACGGCATTTTACATATTCTGTTGAATTATTGCGGATTAGTATTTCAGACATAAGTCCAGGTTTTTTATATATTGTTATGTTTTCGGTATAAGGTTCTGCCACTGGTTCTATTGCAAAAGTTAATCCTTGTTCTGAGTATTCAATATCTCCCGAATGGATATTATCCAACGTTAAAACAAGCATATGCCCGGCACACCCTCCTGAGCGTAAGACAATTCGTGGATATTTTCCGAGATTTAATTTAATAGCTTCCATTATAGCTGTTAGTGCATCGTTTTGTATTTTTATCATGCTACATTAAGCTCCTTAAGAAGATTTTTTAACTCTTGGCGAGCTGCAATGTGAGACAAATTAAGACCTGTACGAGTAGTATTTCCATCAAGAAGGGTTAAGCCTGATAAAAACAATTCCTTAAAAATAATTCGTTCTTTAAATCCTTTTATAAATCTAAATCCAAGGCGTTTAGAAAGTAATATTAAAATCTTTTCTAGTTCTTTTTTATTACGTGATTCTACGCTTGACATACGATTTAACAAAATTATCCAATCAACGCTATTTTTGTCTCGTTGAGCACGAGCTTTTTTTTGTTCCCAAACCATTTCAGCATATGAACCAGTATTTAATCCTGATTTTACTGGGCTTGCTTTTATTATTAAATCGAGATCAATAAAACTTTCGTTTAACGGGGTAATTATTACGTCTGCAAACGAATGAGCAATTTTTGATAAATCTGTTTCACTTCCAGGCGTATCGATTACTATAAAATCGAAATCTTTCAACGAGTTTATTAATTCACTAAACTTCAAAAAATTTTCTTTATGTTTTACACGAACGGAATCTGAAAAACTCTCGAAAATGGATCTATGTGTAGGATATTTAATTTTAGGATCGCTTTGGCTTGTTTTTATCCTATTTTCTATATACCTTGTAAACGTCCCTTGCTTTGCATCAACATCTATTGTTGCAACTTTATATCCCTGATGCAAAAGACTAACTGTAAGATGCATCGCAAGGGTGGATTTGCCTGTCCCACCCTTTTGATTTCCAAAAACAATTACTCTCTGAAGCATTAATTTTTAACCGTTGCTTTGTAAGCTTTCAATGCTAGTTTACACTACAGTTTAGAGAAAAACATCGTAGCTACAACTTAACAGCTTGGTGCTTGTCGTTTAGACTTATACGTACTATTTAACGCATCTTCAGCGCCAAATTGACAAAATCTTGGATATTTTTTTAATAAGCTTCTAACTAAAAATTGAAACACCCGTTGGTAGGAATATAATAATATTCATACAAGAGTAAAGAATGTAGCAAACAACATTTTTTTAAAACTATTCGTTGAAGTGGTTTTTATTTATTCAAGTAGTTCTTAATTGAGAATATAAGACCTTCGCAAAACATTAATATCACTAAAGCCGTGCCTCCATAAGATAGATAAGGTAGCGGTACACCTACAATAGGGGCAAGTCCGCACACCATGGCTATATTTATTAATATATAGAAAAAAAGCATAGCATTTATTCCAAATACAGTGTATTTAGAAAACTTGTCTTTTGTTTGTATTGCTACTTTATAGTTATAAACTAAAAGTAATACATAAAGTGCTAGTACTGTTACACAACCAATAAAGCCAAATTCTTCGCCTATTGCTGAAAATATAAAATCGTTGTGTTTTTCCGGCAAAAAATCAAGTTGGCATTGAGTGCCATTAAAAACACCTAGCCCGAATACTTTACCGGCGCCAAGAGCTATTTTTGATTGAATTATATGGTATCCCGCACCATTTGGATCTGTCTCTGGATTTACAAACATAAGAATTCTGTTTTTTTGATATTCATGTAACGATGCCCAAATTAATGGAGCGGTTATAGACAATATTAATAATGGAGCTACTAATTTCCATATCTGCACCCCAGCAACAAAAATAATTGAAACATAAACAAAAATTAATAACATTGCTGTACCTAAATCAGGTTGATTTATTATAAAAACAGTCGGAACTAATAACAGTATCACTGAGCCAATGAGATACCTTGTATGTTTTAAATCAGGCAATGTAATATTACTCAGATATTTTGCTAAAGCCAAAATAAGGGCTACTCGCATAATTTCCGATGGTTGTAATGTTATTAATCCTACTTTTAGCCATCGTTTTGCTCCCATTACGGTTTGCCCAAATAACGATACTGCACATATAAGAGAAAGGCTTATACAATATATTTTGTAAGCGTAACGTTTAAAAAAATTTATTGGAATGCTTGACGACACCATAAGTATACATGAACTAGCAATTATATGCGCGATGTGTCGAAACAATTTTTGCGGGAAATGTTCATATGTAAGTGAATACATTTCAATTAATGAAATGCAAAATAATACAAAAATTACTGTTATAGGAAATAATGGTGGTTTGCTTAGCTTAAACTTCATTATCTGTTAGAATTGGGAATCGTTGATGTACGTATTATTATCTCATCGTTGTAACCATAATTAAGCATTGCTCTACAACGCTCTTCTAGTAGATCCAAATCAAGCGATGTGTTCCTTAAGTGATCGACTTTAAGTTTTACATTTTTCAGCCTATTTTTTAGTTCATCTAATATTTTTTGTCTTTCATCAATTTCTTTTTTTAGAACGACATATGATTTATAACTATTTTTACCTGATAATGTGTGATATCCAAGGTATCCAAGTGCACACAAAACAAATAAACATTTATATATAAAATTGATCTGCTTGTAATGAGAATTAAAATACTGGACTATATTGGAAAAACTCATAATAGAAACTAATCAAACAAAAAAGACGGAGACCGATCGTATAGACCAACTCTCCGAAAAAAAACTGATGCTAATCAACCTTTTAGTTAATTGTTGTTTCAGTTCTACGATTTTGAGCATGTGCCGCATCTGCTGCAACTGGATTACTCGGATCTACAACAGCTACCGGTCTATCTTTACCGTAGGAAATCGTTGTCAACCGACCAGCATCAACACCTTCTGCGACTATTGCATTTTTAGTGGACTCAGCTCTTCTTGCGCCAAGAGCCATGTTGTATTCAGCCGTACCTCTTTCGTCAGTATGACCTGATACAGTTGCAGTCGTATTTGGATACGTCTTTAACCATGTTGCCTGCGTCTTAGCTCTATTCAAACCAGCTGATGTTAAATTCGATTTGTCGAAGTCAAAGTAAATCTTTGGTGAAGCATTTACGTTGAAGTCTTCGGAACTTCCTGGAACGACTCCGGATTCTGCACTAGCGTTACTCGAAGCGTCGGCAGTCGCTACGCGACAACGATTGCTACAAGCCGTTAAGCCCAATGACACAACTATACCCAAACCTAATAAGAAGTTTTTGTTCATAATTTCGAAAAGACTATGAAACACCACACTTATTATGCTATCAAATTTTATTCCGATGGTTCAAAATTACAAAACAATTACTGCAAACATTAACTTAAATTAGTGGTACTATTGCCAATAAGGTAACGAGATTAAAATAATGTGTTATTATAGTGGTGACAGATATAAGATAAAATTTTACAAAAAAATATTATGAGTAATAAAGATTATTATTCAATACTAGGTGTATCTAAAAATGCATCTGCTGATGAAATTAAGAAATCGTATAGAAAATTAGTGCTAAAATACCACCCCGATAAAAATCCTGGAGATAAATCAGCTGAGGAAAAGTTTAAAGAAATTAACGAAGCGTATGAAGTTTTAAAAGATGACAAAAAGCGTTCAGCATACGATCGATATGGCTCCGATGCATTCAGTGGAGGAAGTAGCGGAAGTTCTGGGTTTGAAGGTTTTTCAAGTAGCGGGTTTTCATCTGGTAATTTTGGTGATTTTTCAGATATTTTTGAACAAATGTTTGGCGATAGCATTTTTGGGGGGGGGCGAAGCTCGTCAAGACAACAACCAGGTGCCGATATACGTTATGACATTGCTGTATCATTACGTGAAGCATGTAATGGAACTAGTAAAAACTTGAGATATACGACTTTTGTCCGTTGTGATTTATGTTCAGGAAAAGGGTATGATAACAAATACACGCCTACAGTTTGTCCAAATTGTGGAGGGCGTGGAAGCATTCGTACAAGAAACGGGTTTTTAACTATAGAGCAAACATGTCAACAATGTGGTGGTCAGGGAAGTATTATTTCTCACCCATGTAGAAAATGTTCCGGTTCTGGTCGAGTTAAAGCTGAAAAAAACCTTGATGTGAAGATCCCGGCAGGTATTGAACCGGGTAGTCAAATTCGCATCCCTAACGAAGGAGAGGCTGGATTTATGGGAAGCCCTGCAGGCAATCTTTACGTTGTTGTTAGTGTATTACCTCATGATGTATTTAAACTTGAAGGGCATGATTTAAAATGTACTGTTTACATTCCAGTTGCAACAGCAATATTGGGGGGCACGATAGATGTTTTTGATATTGACAAGAAAATTCATTCAATAAATATTTCGCACGGGACACAAACTGGTACCCAAGTCAGAATAAAGTCGGCTGGCATGCCTTATTATCAATCATCTCGACGTGGTGACATGCTTGTTGAAATAGTTATTGAAACCCCTGTTGATCTGACAAAACAACAACGTGATCTTATCGAGGAATTTAATAGCGAATGTTCTGATAAAAATAATCCAAAAACAAAATTGACGAAAGACAAATTTGATAGATATATTTAGGTGCATACTGTTTTAGCAACTGCGGTAATAATTTTTATTACCGGATTTGTTGCGCTGTTATTTCATAAATCTCTCGTTAGACGAGTCATTGATATTGAGATAATGATCTTTTCGAGCATTTGCTTATTGCTTAGTTATAACAATGTTTCTAATGGATTTTTGATAACTTTGGTAATAATTACTGCAAGCGAATTAAGTCTTGCAATATTGTTTGTCGTTAATTGGTTTGACAAAAGTACGTAATGTTACACTGCGAAGTGTAAAAGATTGCCTATTTTTCCACTGTGTTCTTTGCTGTTTCAGTAGAGTTTCTTATATGTTTTACGATATGTACAATGTTGTTGATACTTCTCACACATCAGGACGTAATACATGCAAAACGGACGTTAAAAAGTAAAATGCTTTTACTTGCTATATTTGCATTAGTTATGTGCGGAACAGTACTAACAAAAAATATTATTTTGTTTTTTGTAGGTGTAGAATTATTAGGAATAATTTCAGCGATATTTGTTAGTTTAGAGAAACATAACCAATCAGCAACAAGCGTTTACGCTTATAACATGTTTGCAAGTTTATTATTTCTATACGGAATTTTAAATAAGAATACGGGATTAGGTGTCTGGTGTTTACTTATATCATGCCTTTGTAAAAGCGCACAGTTTCCATTTTCTGGATGGCTATTGCAGGCAACAAATGCTCATACATTTGTTTCAATATTTATTCATTGTGCGACAATAATAGGTATTGCTCCTATATGTATTTATAAATTCAACTACTTGTTTTCTCAATATTCTGAGCTGTTATTTTTTACTACAATATTTGGTTTAGTGTCGGCAATAATACTTTCATTAATGGCGTTGTTTGAAATTGATATAAAAAAAATTATGGCAATGCTAACAATATCGTCAGCAGGAATAATGCTTGTTGCCTGCGGATTAAAACACGCCGATTTAGGATTATTATATTTTATATGTCATGCATTTTTTAAATCAATAACATTCTTATTATTTTATTATTATATAGATTATTACAAAACTCGGGATGTAAGAAAATATGTATGTAGTCACGGAACTAAGATACTTGGGCTATTCGCTCTATTTTCTTCTATAGGTATTAGCCCATTTGTAGGTTCGTATGCAAAACTTTCAATAGACAGTATTGGTATGCCTACATATTGCAAAGTAGGGGTTATTCTAACAAATACATTGTCAGACGCTGTTTTTATAAGATTATACTTAACATGTTTTAAAAACAAAAATATTGGGCAAAAGTTTAAACTTTACTCTGTATGGATTTTATTTATTGTATCTTTACCAACTGGTTACATCGCATTTTATAATTTAAGTAGCACAGTTACAAATCATGCACGTGGCGAAATGGCGTTTACTATCGCTATAGCCTATCTAATTGCCCGGTTATTACCAATAAAACAAATCAATTTTAAAATGCCTAATATGTCTTTTAAATGGCTTATAAATTCAATTGATTATTTCAATAAACTGATCGAATTTATATATTTTGCGGTTGTATATAAAAATCCCTATAAAATCGGAAATAGGCTGGCAATATTACATAAAAACAGTTTTAGAATGCATGCAATATGGATATTTAGCGGTTTTGTATTTTTAGTATTGTATGTATTGGTATATAACCATGATTAGTTTTATTGTTACGGGAGTAACTTTATTAATATTGATTTTTATAAAATCAAAACATAATTTTATTACGCTTATACATTTCGCTTGCTTAACTATATGTAATATCTTATTTCTTCAGAATAACGATTTATTCTCTAAAGCGTTTTCAACAGCAACTCCCGGCATATGTTTAATTTGTTCGATGTGGAATATGCAAAAAGATATATATAAACCGAAGATTTTCCATATAAGTCTTATATTATTTGCCATATGTGCTATAAAAGCATTTTGTACTACTAATTCACTTTCAATGTTTATATATATGGAAACATCGATGATATTAATAATATTAATGATGTTTTCAGAAAATAAACATACAAATGTCAATACAATATATCAATATATTGCTTATACTTTTATAAGTGCATGTTTACTACTTATAGCAATAATACAAATAAAGATTGATACAAAAGAATATGGATTTATTCCTACAACACAATTGTGTTATTGGCTTATAGCATTGGCAACTATAATAAAACTTCCAATGTTCCCATTTCATTATTGGGTTCCTATCGTACATGGTAAATCGGCAACTACGTGTTCAATATTATTAGCGGGAATAATTTTAAAATATAGCTCGCTTATTATTATTCGTTTTTTAATGCCATTACATCCATATACCACATATTTAATAGTTGCAAGCATTGTAAGTGCTGTATCCTCTCAATGTTGTAAAAAAAATATAAAAGTTATATTCGCTTATAGTTCGATAGTTCATATGAATTTATATTTATTTATTCCTCTTGCAAACACTAATAATAACGAGTTCGTGTTTAGCCTATTAGCTCATAGTGTTACAATGGCATTAGTCTTTTTAATAGCAGATATTATAAAAACGAGGTATAAAACTCTATATATCGATAGGTTAACCAACATATCAAATAGGATTTGGATATTATTATTAACTGCATCACTTTGTGTAACGTCAATCCCTGGAAGCATAGGTTTCGTTGCAGAACTTCAAGCTCTATGTAATGCAAACAATTATAATTCAACTATAACAGCTATAATAATGGCTATTATACTTTTATCATCATGTTACATAATATATACATGTTCTGTCATAAAAGATAATACTTATAAATATGATTTATTCAAATTCAACAACTGGCAAAAAATTACAATAATAACCACTACTCTACTAGTAGTAACTGGTGGCACGTTGCCATTGTTGCACGCATTGCGACATTAAAATTAACAACATAAATGGAAAATAAACATATTCCACCACATCATAGATGTTTCGGGCAATCGTGTTGTTTGTATGTTAATCGTTCGTTAACTATTTTTTAACTAAGTATTGATATTCTGATACTGAAGTTGAACTTAACTACATGAGGTTAATAATGAAAGTTTCATCAAATTTAGGATTAATTTGTTTCTCAATACTTGGATGTAATTCTTCTTATGCAGCATCTTATAACAGCAATGAATGCCCCAATAGTGAGTACTACAACAGTCATGACATTAGTAGTGACCGTTGCGAAAGTAACTTTCCCAAAGCTGAAAACTGGTATTCAGATAATAAGGTATCGGATAAGTATAGAGGACTGAGGTCTAACAGCTCTTATAGAGCTGTTAGCGCATCAAAACTGTCTGATGCACAAGATTTAGATAATGAAGTCTTTTCTGGTATCGACGATTTTTTTAAAAAGCATCATAATCCACGATATCTTGTTATTTTTGAGTGTGATGGTATAACACAGACAATGCACGCGCTAAACGCAACAAAAGCACTTACTAATATTTATTATGAACACAGTAAAGATCTTGCTATTTTAAACAAGGTAAACAAGTGGATAGGTATATCGTATGGATGCACCCTTGCAGGCGCAGGCGACGGAAGTTTTGCAAAAGCCAAAAGTATTGAAAAATTCAATGCTGTATCAAATGATATATTTACTCACTTAAAAGAAGATAGGCTTAGTCAAAATAGATGGTATTCATCGTTTATTAATTGTATGTTTAATGGTTGCCTCGGCTGTGTAAAATTGAATACGGAAAATGAAGATATAGATATTATCCGTGCATCACAGTTTGATCGTATAAGCCCTAAATCAGTTCAACGTTACATCGCTGACTACTTTCCTCGCTCTGTTGACGATAGGCTTGTATTTTTAGAAAGTGGAAAAGATCGCCGGCGTGTTGATCCAAACTATCAGAAAAGTTACGTATCAATAATAAATTCAGTAAACAAAACAGCAAAAACAAACCAACAAAATGTTATAAGAAAAAATTTTGGAGCTGCATCAACGATAGTAGCGAATGTCGTTGATACAGTAAAAATACCAGTCGCAAGCAAGATAATAGTGGAAATAAATCACTTGGTTGCAGATAACGTAAAGTTTAAAACAATTGATGATACTGAACATTGCGATGCATATAAAGAAATGTCACGTGAGGTTTTAAGTAACGGAACATTAAAATTAATAATAAATGTTGATAATTACGATGGCGACGAAATAAGTTCTGACTTACAAATTGAACATAAACCACAAGACAATAAATTGAAATATAGATTGACGATTAATATTCCATATTTATCTTATCAAGATAAAAAATATGATTTTGACAATGGGTATTTCAAAATACTTGATTATTTAAATAACGATAAAGTTTTACCATATTTAACATCATTGTTTGATTTTATTCATAATATAAATTCAAATAATGAAACAGTTAACAACAATAATGTCTAACAATTATTAATTGTAGTAGTATTTTGTGAGAAGTTCTTTTTATAAGAACTTCCATTCTTCGTTTTAAAATACTATTTAATATTTTTTTAATCTAATATTGATAACTTTAAATCGTGGGCGTTTTTTATAGCATTAAATGACAAAACATTCATTAAAACATGTAATTTTCATCGTACCGGTACTTTATAGCAACAATCCTGTTGTTGCATCACAATACAAAACAGATACCTGTACTTACGGATCTGTGATATCTAGCAATTTACCATTTTGTTCGCAGTTTACTAGGACTTTCAATAACGATATTAAAAGTAACATTAATCCAAACGTCCAGATATTTAAACCGCAAACATCAGTAAAAAAACAAGAAGCATGTCCTCCTATTTTGCTAGGAGCAAAATCGGAGGATAATACACAAAATTTTACCTTTACTGAGTTTTTTAAAAAATACCCAAACCCTGAATTCCTTGTAATAGTTGAATGTGATGGTATTACGCAAACTATACAGGCGTTAAACGCTGAGAAAGCAATAGTTAACAACTATTATTCACAATGTGAAAATTGTGATTTGGTAAATAAGGTGGACAAATGGATTGGAATTTCATACGGAAACGTTGTATCAGGAGCAAATGTTGGAACTTTAGTACACAACAAAAATGTAGATGAATTTAATACAAATATTAATAGTATAATCAGTTTTTTGGAAAAGAATCGCGCTAATCAATATAAGTGGTATTCACCTATTACAAACTGCATATTTAATTCATGCTTAAAATGCGTAAAGCTTAGTATGACATCGGAAAATCTTGAAAAAATTCGAGCATCACAATTTGATCAAATTAATTCAAAAGCTACTAAACAATATATAACAAAATATTTTCCTAAAAAAATGAGTGAGCGTTTAATTTGTTTAAGAGATGGAGCAGATCGTAAACGCATTGATCCTGATTACCAAAGTAGCTATGTAGCAGTTATAAATAAAGTAAATAATATTGCAACTTCAAATAATAAAAATGTCATGAAAAAAAACTTTAGCGGTGCTACAAATATCGCTTCAACAATTCTTGATACTATCAATGTGCCTGTTGCTGGATTGATAATAAAAAAAGCCGGAGAACTTGCGGGGAAAGACTTAGATTTTAAGGCTATAGAAAATACAAAAAATTGTTCATCTTATAAAGAAATGTTGGATGAAATACTCGAATGTGGCACTTTTAAATTAATAATAAATGTTGACAACTATGATGGCGAAGTTGTTTCTCCTGATATTCAAGTCGAATATAAACCGCTATGCAATAAATTAAAATATCGATTAACTATTAACATTCCTAGCACTTTATACCAAGATAAGAGCTACAGTTTTAATGATGGATATGACAAAATAATGAGTTATCTAAACAGAGAAAGTATTTCTTACTTTACTTCTCCAATTTACGATTTTATAAATAAAATCGATAAATCAAAAAAGTAACTAACCTTCCCAAAAAATGGGATGGTTTCAGTTTACGCGGCTCGAGTTATACAATCGCCACATTTGTTATCCAAGTCTGTTGGCTCGACAAAACATTTACGTTCATCGTATTCGGATTTTTTCCCAACGTTATAACTAGTTGTGGGGCGATAGTAACCCATAACGCGAGACCAAACTTCGCACCTTTGCCTCTCGTTATTCAACAAAGGTACGGCATCGGGACTATCATATTCATGTAACGAGTTTTGCAATTCATCCGACACAATACAGTTATTGCATTGACAGCCATTGTCTGAAATAACTATATCATCTAGATTTATATTGTCGCCCAATGCATTTTGTAGATTGTTTAAGTCTTTGTTTTCCATAAAGCACCAATAACTTTTCCTATTAGTATCATTATATCATTTGGTCATGATATGCTTGCTACAAAATATAAAACACAATTCTTGTTTCAGAAACATAAAAAAAGCAACAGCAAAATGGTACACTTTTCTCAAAAGTTGCAACTATAAATAAAAATGGATATTGACGCGGAAAAGTGTGATAAAAAAAACTTTGATGTTGTAATCCTAGCTGGCGGCAATAATTCAAGAATGCACACAGATTTACCAAAGTTTTTCCTGAAATTAGCCGATAAACCCATTATTCGCCATGTAATCGACAATTATAAATTGTTACAAAATATCAATATACATGTTGTTACAAACAAAAAATATGCTTCAAATGAATTATTCTTAGATATAAATACAATAATCCAACAAAAGCCAAATGGTACTGCAGGAGCTGTTTTATCAGCACTGCCCCACTTAACAAGCGATAAAGTTATTGTTCAACATTCCGATGTTCCATTAATAAGTTTTTCGACTATAAAAAAACTAATTAGTTGCAACGCCGATGCTGTCGTTACTGTGTCATCAATTCCCGATAGTAAGTTATCGTCTCCTTACGGACGTGTTTTTTATAATAAAAATGGAGATTTTGAACGTATTATTGAATATAAAGAACTTAGAGATGAGCAAAAGCTATGTGATAAATTTAACGTAGGGCTTTATAAGTTTGATGTTTCATTACTCAAAAATCTTTTAAATGAGGTAAAAGTACACGAAGGATCAACTGAATTATATTTACCAGATGTTTTGCATATATTTGATGAAAATAACAAAACAGTTAAAGTTTTATATGTAGATGATTACTATGAATGTATTGGAATAAATAATATGCCCGAACTTGTACAAGCAGAGGACATATTACAAAAACGGATTATTAATAATTTAATACAAAGTGGTGTGCAAATAATATCACCAAGTACTGTTTATATATCATCTGAAGCACAAATAGGAAAAAACGTTATTATTGAACCAAACGTTGTTATTAAAGGTAAATCAATAATAAATGATAACGTAATAGTTAAATCGTTCAGTTATATTAATGGAGAAATAGTAAAATGATAAGTTCAGATTATTTTAATTTTGAAATTTTAAAGAAAAGCACAGCATCAAACGCACGACTTGGATTGATACATACCCCTCACGGAGATATAAGAACTCCGGCGTTTATATTTTGCGGAACTAAAGCTAATGTAAAAGGAGTTACCGCCTTTCAATTACACGAAGCAGGAACCCAAATAATTTTGTCTAATACGTACCATTTGCTTTTACAGCCGGGAATAGATGTACTGCGTAAAGCTGGAGGGTTACAGAAATTCACAGGATGGAATGCGCCAATGTTCACTGATAGCGGAGGGTTTCAAATATTTTGCTTAGGATATGGTAACGTCTGTTCTGAAATAAAAGGGACAAAATCAGCCCCGGCACGTAAGACACTTTTAACTGTCACAGAAGAAGGAGCAACTTTTAGATCATATTTAAATGGAAATAAAATACTTTTAACTCCCGAGCTTTCAATTCAAGCACAGATCGCTTTCGGAGCTGACATAATAGTTTGCCTTGACGAATGTGCCCCACACCATACAAGTAAAATATTTACCGCTGAAGCGATGAGACGAAGTAAACGTTGGGGTTTGCGGTGTCTCTCTGAATTAGAACGCTCTGGTACTGGGAAACAAGCTTTGTCAGCAGTTATTCAAGGTGGTGTGTATGAAGATTTGAGGAGAGACAGTGCTGATTTTGCAAATGAAAACGCCTTTGATTGTTTCGCTATAGGTGGAAGTTTAGGAATAACAAAACAACAAATGTTTGAAATAACTCAAATGACATGTGAAATGCTTGATCGTAACCGCAATGTCCACCTATTAGGAATAGGTGGAATTCCTGATATATTCAATGGTGTTAAGTGTGGTATTGATACCTTCGACTGCGTTAGCCCTACTCGTATCGCTCGCCATGGTATTGCTTTAGTAAAGGCATCAGAAATAGATAGTTCTAGTGGAAAACCAAACAATTTGAATATTAATCATGCTCGTTTTGTCGATGATACCAAACCTATTTCTCCAACTTGTGATTGTTATACGTGTAAAACTGTCTCAAGGGCGTATATACATCATCTATTCCGAGCTGATGAGATGTTAGGCGGACAATTAATATCTCTTCACAACATACGGTTTATGAATAGATTAATGGAGGACATACGTTCTGCAATAGCAAGCGATACTTTAGATAAGTGTCGTTCAGAATACTTAGGCTAGCTCGTTATCCAGCTTTTGCATATCTTCTGGCATTGGTGAAATAAACTCCATTTCTCTGTTAAAGAAAGGGTGATTAAAAATGAGTTTATGTGAATGTAATGCTTGTCTATTAAAATTTTTAATTAAATCGGAGTATATATCTTCAATATAGCGTTTCCCATATATTTGATCTCCAATTAGTGGGCACTTGATGTGTTGCATATGTACTCTTATTTGGTGCGTTCGTCCTGTTAACAGTTCACAGTCAATTTTTGATATTGATTTAGTAGCTGTGTAAAACTTTGTTTTAACTGTTTTGTATAAAGTGATAGCTTGTTTTCCATTATTTTGGTTAACGGCAAACATTTGCCTATTTTTAGGGTGGCGAGCAATTAGTGTATTAATTTGTCCTTCTTTTTCTTGAGGAATACCAAAAACAAAACATGTATAAAACCGACGTATTTGTGTTCCTTTGTGATTAGCGAATAGATCCGCAAACGTTGCATGTGCGATATTAGTTTTTGCAACAATCATTACTCCAGAAGTATCTTTATCTAGCCTATGAACAATTCCAGGGCGTTCCCCCATATCAGATAGTTGCCATCTCCCAGCTAGTGCATTAACCAACGTTCCGGATTTATGCCCAGGTGCTGGGTGACAAACAAGTCCTGCTGGTTTATTAATAACTATTATGTATTCATCTTCGTATAGTACTTCAATCGTAATATCTTCAGGTGTTAGTTCGTACGTATTTGCATATGTGGTATCGTAAATAATATTTATAGTCCCTGATTGTTTGACCTTTTTAGATGGTTCTTTTATAACCGTATCGTTTAGTGAAACACACCCAGATCTAATATACCGTTGCAGTTCTGAACGACTTATTTTTGGGAACAGTTTTGCTAAAACTTTGTCTAAACGTTCACCGATATTGTCAGGCTCTGCATACTGAGATAGAACCTGACTAGTCATTTTATTATTTTTGATTAATTAATTTTTCGATACACAAAACTATATCGTCAAATTTATCAGAGGCTATACCTCCAATTTGAACCATATCTTTACGATCAAATTGTTTTATGTTTAAATTCAATGTTAATGCAACATGTTTTACGATATCACAAGCAGTTAATTTATGTTGCAAGATACTTGAAACAGTTACATATAAAACAATTGTGTCATTTTTAGTCTTATTCCCTATTACAAGGCATGTTTCTGACTGAGCTGATTTTGTTTGATCAATCAAAGCTAAAATACTCTTTTGATCAGATTTATCCAATAATAACGACTGTATATTGATTCCGTTAATTGTTTTTGTTGTTGGTTTTATGTTCTCTATAAACAGTTTCGACTTTAACTGTTCTATTTGTTTATTTAGCTCGCGTATAATTTGTGAATTCTTCTCACTAAACTCTTGTTGTTCAGTCAACATTTCTTCAAGATATTTTTTTACATAACATCCAGTAACAGCTTCAATTCTTAATGTATTGGTTCCTGTTGAAGAAATAGATGTTATTTTAAACGCTCCTACATAGGATGTATTTAATACGTGCTCTCCGCCACAAAGTTCTATAGAAACACCATTGCCAATGTTTATTACTCTAACCGTATCGGGGTACTTTTCGTTAAAAAGTGCGATGGCTCCATTTTTTATTGCTTCATCTTTGGACATCAATTCATTTTTTACAGGTAATCCATCGTCAATCCATTCTTGTAATATTGTTTCGATTGTTTTGATATCTTTTTTATCAATTGATTTTTCACAATGGAAATCAAACCGCAATTTTTCCGGCATTACAAGCGAACCCTGTTGAAAAATATTATCGCCAAATAACTGTCGCAGTGCACTTTGTAGTAAATGAGTTGCTGTGTGATTTCTAGATATTGAAAGCCTTCGTTCGTAATCGACATGCATTGATACAATATCATTTTTTGATAGCATTCCTTCACTAATTACACATTGATGAACAACTAAACCAACTTTTTTATATGTATCAACAACAATTGCTTTACCATTATCCCAAGTTAATGTTCCATTATCTCCTACAGCTCCGCCACTTTTTGGATAAAAGGTACTATCACCTAATACAAGTAAAACTTCATCACCTATAGTTGTTGTATTAACAATGTTCCCATTTTTAATAATATAGTGAACCGTAGTATCTGCTGAATTATCACGTGTTAAAAATTTATATATATGATTACTGGAAAGTTTATTTTTCGTTATTTGTTCAGAAATATCAAACCACACTTTATCGGTAAACTGATCTCCCGTTCCTACCCAAGCGGTTTTTGATCGTTCCTTTTGAGCTCTAACACATTTATCGAATTTTTCGGCATCAATTCTTTTGTTTTCAGCTCGTAAGACATCTTGAGTTAAGTCAAAGGGAAATCCAAAAGTATCATAGAGTTTAAAAGCAATTTCGGCTGGGAACTCGTCGGATGAACCTAATTTGTCTAATTCTTTCTTTAGAAGAGCCATACCATTGTCTATAGTATTCATAAAACCAGTTTCTTCACTCTTCAAAATTGTTGATATATGCGAAGCTTTTTGTCGCAGATCAGTGTAATGATCTCCCATCGTTTCGACAACTGAATTTACCAATTTAAACAAAAATGGTTCATGCATATTGAGAGCGTGCCCATGGCGTAAGGCTCTGCGAATGATCCGACGGAGAACATAACCACGCCCCTCATTAGATGGAATAATCCCGTCTGCAATCATAAATGTTATTGCTCTTATATGATCGGCAATAACATTGTTGTGGGCTTCGTTTCCTTTGTATTCAATATTAGTAATATTTACTATATCATTTATTATTTTTTGGAATAAGTCTATATCAAAATTGTTATGTACACCTTGTAAAACTGCAGTAATACGTTCTAATCCCATACCAGTATCAATAGACGGCTTGGGTAAATTTACCCGTTCACCACTCTGAAGAGTTTCGAACTGCATAAAGACTAAGTTCCATATCTCTATGAAACGATCGCCATCTTCGTCTTTGGATCCCGGTTTGCCTCCACTTATTTCAGCTCCATGGTCATAAAAAATCTCACTGCAGGGACCACAAGGACCAGTGTCTCCCATAGACCAAAAATTTGCGCTTGTTGGGATACGAATAATTTTATCGTCACTAAATCCAGTTACTTTTTTCCAAATACCGGCAGCTTCTTCATCGCTTGAATGAACTGTTACTAATAATTTTTCAGGTGGTAATCCAAGCCTTTCCGTTACTAGAGTCCATGCGAAGGGTATTACTTCACTTTTAAAATAATCTCCAAAGGAAAAGTTACCTAGCATTTCAAAAAAAGTATGGTGACGAGCTGTATATCCTACATTTTCTAAATCATTGTGTTTCCCTCCAGCTCTTACACATTTTTGTGATGTCGTAGCTCGTTTAAATGGCATCACTTTTTTACCAGTGAAAACATCTTTAAATTGCACCATTCCGGCATTGGTAAACAATAAAGTAGGATCATTTTCAGGAACAAGTCTACTCGATTGACATTCTTTATGTCCCAGTTCTTTAAAATAGTCTAAAAACTCTCGTCTTATTGACGATAAAGATACTGTCATTTGTATTTTTTATGAAGTCTTTTCAACGCTGATGATAACATAGACATCATTCTGTTCCCACATTGTTGCGAGAAATATATAGTTAATATATACTTAAGATGTAACTAGGTGTATAGATTTGAACACATATGATTTCATCAAAATTTAAAGCATTGTTGTTTGTCACGCTTACAGCGTCCAATGCCTCAATGCTTGTAGCAAGCGAGGGTAATCGCAAAACTGAATTAGACAATCTAAGCAACAAAAGCTTAGACATAATAAATCAAAACCAATTGAATGATCCACAACCTCAGGGTTGGTTTGATAACAATTTATTATCAGGCTTAGTTCCGGCTCTTAAGTTGTGTTTAAATGAGAACCTGCAAGCCGCAATGGATGATGATAAAGAAGAATATTATCAGTGGGTATCAAAAGCGGTTTCATCTAAAAACGACAAATTTTATTCATCAATAAACAACTTGATTGAAATTCTCATTTCAAGTAAGGATATTTTTTACAGGACAATAGAACACCATAAAGAATCTTACGATAAGCATGTACGTGGATTTCTAGACAGCATAAAGTCGATTTATAAGCAAAATCAAGAAAATATTACTCCAGGATCAAAACCTTTCAAGAAAATAATGGGGCTGATAAATGGATTGACTGTTTACAAATCATTATGGCTCTGCTTCCATGACTCGATGGATAAAGAAATCTTTAGGGATTGGTCTGGTAGTCGTGGTTTGAATAAGGATGAATGTGATCGTTTATGTAAAAAAGTTCTCTCGGACGTAAAGAATAGTCTGTCAAGTATGGAACTTTCTATTAATGGGGTTTCCTTGTGGGAAAAACTATCACAGAATATTAATCCTGGTAAAGATACCTTGTATTCCTTAATACAACATGACTGGTATTGTTACCTAGTGGGAACCTCAGTAATATCAGGAAGGCAGTTTAAAATGTGTAGTTTTACACCTCTAGTGTCAGATATGAATGCATGTGTTAAATCCCTTAATTATAGTATAAAAAATGCGTACGAATCTGTGCAGAAAGACATGCCAAGTTTTTGTGCTGACTGCCTAGACGGAAAATATTTTCTTGAAAAAGTTCTTTGCGATTCTGATTTTAATCAGTATGTAGACGTATGCAACAAAATTTTAAAAAAAAACAAAACTGGTTGTGAGGATTCTTTACCTGTTATAATCAAATTATTTACAGAAAGAGCTCGCGACAAAGATGCTTATTTTGTCAACGATCAGCTATTTAATCAGATTAAGACCTTTGCCAAAATTAAAGCCTGTTCTAAGAAATATTGCTTTTCTTATACCAAATGTTTAAATAATTGGTGTTCTACCATTGAAAAAAATCCCGAATTTGCTAAATATTTTTGTGTTGAAAATTCCGGACGTAATGAGATAGATTTGCTCTCAATATTAAATAGATTCGAACAATTTAATATAAAAATAAACAATCAATCTATAAAAAAAGTTTTGACCATTATAAGTCAAATATATGAGATTGCCTGTTCTACCAGTGAGAATTGTACCTCAAATTCAACTATATATAACCGATTATTAGGATATGCACTGACCTTGTATAAGGAAAATATAGATATTTCCGATATTATCAAATTGAGTTACACCGAAAACCTCCCTGACAAGTTCAAAGATGGCATATTCCTTTCATTAATCATCTTGTTATTAAAAAATAAGGTTGGCAAAACCATTGATTTCGACAAAGAAGAGTTTCTTACTGCGTGTGGAAATGTTTTATCAAATAATGATTTTGCTGAGAATCCAGATCTCGTAGATGCAGTGCTTTCTATTATTACTGATTTTTACAAAAATCTAGATTATTACAATAACCTATCTATAATTGAGTTTCTTAAACGGTTTGTTACCATTAAACACCTTTTTTGGGAGAAAAAAAATTTCTTTGAAAGAGGTGTTTACACTAGTAAATCGGAACGAAAAAAAGGTACGTGTGAAAATGGGGATTATATAATTTTGTCTGATCTTGTAACAGAAGACTTCTGGAAACATTTTTTCAATTTGGATAATAACGAAGTTTGTTCTCTTAGAGAAAACAAAAAATTGTATCGTTATGTAGAAGATCATTATTCGTTTTTTTTGAAAAACTTTGTCTTTTACAAACTATTTCCCAATAACTTTGATAAACTTTTTTCGGAAAAATTTTTCAAAAATACTAAAACAAAAGAAAAGTTTAAAAACATATTAGATGACGACGCTGTGTTTATGCTAGACGACTCAGATCTGACAGATTCGCTTCTTAACACCTTATCACAGGGAAGGGTTTCTTGTTTGAACGACATATTGTCTTTAGACAGTGTCAATCAAAAACAATTGCTAGACATGCTCTACTCCAAACTTTTGGATGCCTTTAGTTCTGTAGATAATTTGATGAAGTTGTTATCTAACAATATGTTTAAAAACGATAATGATAAATGGCATTTTCTCTATCAAACAAAGCGTTTTTGGGAAGGGAAAAATGAAGCAATAGTTAAATATTATGACAACTTGAAAAATGGGATTTTTTTTAATTAACGTCTATTTCACCCTGTAGCTGTAGTCCCTCAAAGCGGGACAACAGCTACAGTTTTTGTATATAAATAGATTTACGTACTTAATTCTAACGGTCATTCTCCAATCCGACTTCCTACTAACACTTGCTCCTATATTGACATCGAAGATTGACTAATTGGCGATTATTTTAATGTTAAAACAAAAATATCTTTATTTAATTCTTTTTTAGGTTGTTTCCTGTTACAAATATTGGCTTTTTAATATCTATTCTCCTTTACCACACTCATTTCGGTGTTCAATGTTTTAGATTCATCTTTTGAAAACGTTAATATCGACTATTTTGCCATATTTTTTTTATTTCCCAGGATGGAATAGAGACAGATCCTTCAATTCTAACTGTTTTTTTACACATTCTTTTTATTTATATGGATCTCTTTAGAATAAACATCTTTGATCCATGCATACATATAATATATATAAAGACGGCATGTCTCAGACTTACTTTCCC